>NZ_WUDQ01000001.1:0-247693 GCF_009827695.1 Paenibacillus sp. OT2-17
GCGCAAGTCCTCTTGGTTTCAACCTGTTCAGGCCTAAACAGGCTTGTCCATGGTACACATGCTAAGCCTTAAATTGGCCTAGCGCCTTTAGCATTTCGTCCATAGCAAGCTTCCTGACCCGTTTACGAAAAAAATATAATGAGATTATAAAGTAAAAAGCGCCTTAAGTGAGGAATCCCCCCCCCCTCTTAGGCGCTCTTATATTATTTATGCTTAACCCATTGCGCGCTATCCACCGGCCAAAAAATCACATCCGCACGGCCAACGATATCTTTAATAGAAACAAAGCCAATAGCACGACTATCCCTACTATTATTGCGGTGGTCGCCCATCACAAAAATATAACCCTCAGGTACCTTGGAATCGGTTATGGTTCCATTTGGAAAATCAACATTGTTATATAGTTCTCCCTTGGCGTGCGCATTCTGAATAGCTCCCTGAATGTATGGCTCCTCTACTTTCTTACCGTTCACATAAAGATGATCGCCTTGATACTGAATCGTATCCCCAGCCACTCCGATAACACGCTTAATAAAGTCTTTTTGTTCCTTTTTCACATGGAATACAACAACCTCACTCGGCTTGGGATCACGAAAATCATAAATCATCTTGTTCACGACCACTCGTTCATCTGTCTTGAAATTCGGTTCCATAGACGCTCCCTCAACAATAAATGGCGCAAATAATAGCCAACGTATAATGAACACGAGCACAATGGCTACAATAATGGCCTTAAGCCAATCGATCATCTCATTTTTCACTCGTGGCTGCTTTTCCTGCAATTGTTCGACAGTTGAATCCGTCAAATGATTTCCACTCTCCATGCACTAAACCCACCCTTTCTCACAGTTTTCATTCCTATTATATGTATAATGTTTAAGTATAATCAAATTTTCCCAGTCTGGCAAAATTGCATTTTTAGTTGAAACAAAAGTGTGAACTTTTTTTCACAATATCAAAAAAACAGTAAAAAACTGTTGATGCAAACGTTAACATATATTACACTGTGCATATACTTCTTAGAGCGTTTTGGACTAATGGTAGATCAATCTGTCCCCCCAGGAGGTGTCCTGTTTTTAGTGGAAAGACAGCATGAGTCACTTTTATAGATGCTATCTTCTTTTAAAATATGAGCTCAAATAAGGAGGAAATTACATGTTTAAACGAAATGATCGTCCAAAAAACGGATTTAACGCTCTAAGGCTCGGTGTTTCTTTTGTTTTCGCTTCTTCTTGTCTTATTGGAACCGCTTACGCAGATACGTCATCCAACGACATCCCTTCTTCTGCACTCACAGAAGAGGCAGTTAGTACAACCGACGCAACAACTGTCTCCACAACGTTAGCGGCAGGAGATTTGTATGTGTCGCCAAATGGTAACGTGTCCAATCCGGGTACAATATCCAGTCCTACCACGCTCGAAGCAGCACTTACACAAATTGCTCCTGGTAAAACTATTTATCTGCGCGGTGGTAACTACACTTACTCCTCAACGATTACAATTCAGCGTGAAAACAGCGGCAATAACGGCTCA
This sequence comes from Paenibacillus sp. OT2-17, assembly GCF_009827695.1. Classification (NCBI taxonomy): domain Bacteria; kingdom Bacillati; phylum Bacillota; class Bacilli; order Caryophanales; family Paenibacillaceae; genus Paenibacillus; species Paenibacillus sp. OT2-17. The sequence continues at coordinate 1,534 of NZ_WUDQ01000001.1, forward strand.
CTCAAAGGGTTGGTCGCTTACGGTAGTGAAAAGCCGGTACTTGATTTCTCTGCTCAAGCCTTTGGTTCAGCCAATCGTGGACTTCAGCTTAACGGAGACTTTTGGCTAGTAAAGGGCCTTGAAGTAAAGGGTGCCGGAGATAATGGTATCTATATCGGCGGCAGCAATAACCGAATCGAAAACGTGGAAACCCACCACAACCGGGATACTGGACTCCAGCTTGGACGTTACTCGCCTAACGCTTCCACTAGTGAGTGGCCTTCGAACAATTTGATTTTGAATTCTTACTCTCACGATAACGCTGATCCCGATAATGGTGAGGATGCCGATGGCTTCGCGGCTAAATTAACTGTAGGATCAGGCAATGTGTTTGATAACTGCTTGGCTGCGTACAACGTAGACGATGGCTGGGATTTGTATAGCAAAACCGAAACGGGTCCCATCGGCGAAGTAACCATTTTGAACAGTGTGGCCCACCACAACGGGCAGACCTCAGATGGAACGTCTACCGCGAACAGCGACGGCAACGGATTTAAGCTGGGTGGAGACAAAATCAAAGTCAACCATATTGTGAAAAACAGCATTGCTTTCCAGAACAAAAAACACGGCTTCACCTACAATAGCAACCCCGGCAGCATTACGTTGACCAATAATACTTCGTGGGACAATGGACAAAGTAATTTTGCTTTTGACAAGGGTGATCACGTGTTCATAAACAATCTTTCCTTTGAGGGAAGCGCTAGTGACAAAACAAGCGGTACAGATCAAGACAACTCTAGCGTTTGGTGGAAAAACAAAAAATCGACAAATGCCAAAGGTCTGGTAGTCAGTGCAGACGACTTTGTTAGTCTCACGCCTTCTATCACTCGAAGTGCAGACGGTTCCATCCAGCTAGGTGATTTCCTTAAGCTGGCCAAAGGAAGCGATCTGATCGGCTCGGGAACACCGAGCGGCACTAATATAGGGGCACGCTAAACGCCCCTTCCAACTCAGGACGCCCTGGCCCATCTACCAACTTAGACAATTCTGCATAATATAGCGACCGGTGATTGTCCTCATAACCAGACAAAATATGAGGTGAACAGATCATGGAACGAAGAATCACACTGAAACATACACTCGCCTATGGAAGCGGTAACATGCTGGGAAGTGGCGCACTTGCTATTAGCGGTGCGTGGTTAATGTACTTTTATACAACCTTTTGCGGACTGTCTCCCGTTCAGGCCGCGGCCATTTTCTCTGTTGCCAGCATCATAGATGCGGTCAGCAATCCGGTCATGGGCTTTATCAGCGATAACTTTCACCGGACCCGCTTGGGCCGTAAATTCGGCAGACGTCGCTTTTTCATCATGATGGGTATCCCGCTGATGCTCGTGTATCCGATGCTTTGGGTAGATGGGTTGGGCTTCTGGTATTACCTGAGTACGTACGTACTGTTTGAACTGGTGTATACCTCTGTCATGGTGCCGTATGAAGCACTAGCGTCAGAGATGACCCGAGATTTCGGCGCACGCTCCAGATTGACCGGATGGAAGGCCATGTTTGGCAAAATCGCCAATTTTGCGGCTGCTTTTATCCCTGGTCGTTTTATTGCTGAGTATGGCAAAGACTCTCCATTGCCTTTCTTTTATACCGGTCTCGTTTTTGCAGCTATTCTGCTGATTGCGATGGCATTCTTGTATAAAAACTCCTGGGAACGTCCAAGTGAGGAACTGCAAAAGGAACTGGAAGGTGAAGCTCCGCTTTCCTTTATAGATTCGATGAAAAAGTTGTTTGTCGACATTTCCTCTACCTTCCGAGTCAAGACGTTCCGTCATCATCTCGGTATGTACCTAGGCGGCTTTTCAGCTGAGTGGCTGTTTACTTCTGCTTTTACGTACTTTATTGTCTTCTCCTTGTTCCAAAGCTCGGAGATGGTATCCAATTTGAACAGCTTTAACTCTGTCATTCAATTGATTTCTACCTATTTCTTCATCCAATTCTGTGTGCGTAAAGGGTTCCGTATGCCTTTTATCGCCGCACTCGTTGTCGTTTGCTTCAGCGTAGCAGGTTATGGCCTGCTCTATATAACGGGAGCCTCTAATACGATGGTATGGCTATATGTCATCACACTGTTCATGGGACTTGGTACAGGGGGCGTCTACTACATCCCTTGGAATCAATACACGTTCCTTGCCGATGTGGATGAAGCGTTGACCGGCCGTCGCCGGGAAGGTATTTATGCAGGTATGATGACTTTTGCCGGAAAAATGGTGCGGGCCGTTGTCGTCTTCATTCTTGGCTGGGTATTACAGCATTTTGGCTTTGTATCCGGGGCTGATAGTCAACCAGTCGCTGCTCAGCACGCCATCTTTTATGTACTCGTGGTCGGTACCATCGTTCTCGCGATCATCGGTATGATTGCTTCTGTCGTGATGAAGCTGGATATTGACAGCCACAAGAAGCTGATCGCCGAAATTGACCGCCTCAAAAACGGTGGCTCCATGAAATCAGCCAAACCGGAAGCACGAAAGGTATTCGAGGAACTGACAGGTTTCCATTACGATCGGTGCTGGGGCAACAATAACGTGGGCTTCAAGAACAAACCTGTTGACCCTAAAACACACACTCCGTCTATGTAATAACAATAACAAATACAGATTAAACATTTACTAAAGAGGTGACTGTATCATGGCAAATCCAACATCACAACCAACCACCAGTCCTACAAAAACAGATTCTTGGGCAGTACGTATGAGCGATTCCGTTCTACAACGAAGTCCGGAATTTTATGAAAAATGGGAATATGACCACGGCGTCATTTACAGAGGTCTGGAATGGGTTGGCGAACTGACAGGCGATCCCAAGTATATGGAATATATAAAGAAACATATGGATCATTTTGTTGACGAAAATGGCGTTATTCAGCGCTATAAAGTAGATGAGTACAATATTGACCATGTGAATAACGGCAAGCTGCTCTTCTCTCTGTATCGTGCTACAGGAGATGAACGATATAAAAAGGCAGCCTACCAATTACGCAGTCAGCTGGAAAAACACCCGCGCACAAGCGAAGGCGCATTCTGGCATAAGCAAATTTATCCGTATCAAATTTGGCTCGACGGCTTGTACATGGGTGCCCCGTTCTACGCTGAATTTATCCGTGAATTCGGAGATCCGTCAGAGTTTGACGATGTGACCCTGCAATTCAAGCTCTGCTATGAACATACACGTGATCCTAAAACAGGCCTGCTCTACCATGCCTGGGATGAGAAAGGTGAGCAGCATTGGTGCAACCCGGAAACAGGCTGCTCCAAAAATTTCTGGGGACGCTCGATGGGTTGGTTCGTTATGGCACTCGTTGACGTGCTGGACTATATTCCAGAGGATCATGCAGACCGTCCCGTCCTGATTGATATGCTGACGGAAACACTGGAAGCCCTGCTGAAAGTGCGTGATAAAGAAAGTGGAGTCTTTTATCAAGTGCTCAACCTGGGCCATGTGAAAGGCAACTATCTGGAAGCCTCTGCTTCCTGCATGATTCTCTATGCTATTGCCAAGGGCGTTCGCAAAGGCTATCTGCCAGAGCAATATCGTCAAGAGGCAGAAATTATCCGTAAGGGAATTATCGATGAATTTATCACGATTACTGAAGAAGGACTCGTGAATCTGAACAAAACGGTGCAAGTAAGCGGTTTGGGTGGTAAAGATCGTCGGGATGGCACCTTCGCTTACTATATCAGCGAGCCGATTATAACCAACGATCCCAAAGGTATCGGAGCTTTCATTCAGGCGATGGGTGAAGCAGAACGCATCTAAACACGCGAAGTATAAACCTTAATTGCAAAAAGGACGGTGGCCATCAGCCCCGTCCTTTTCTTACATATAAACATATCCTACTTCATAACCTTAAACTCATATCCCTGTTTCTTTAGGAATTCTATAATTTGCGGCAACGCTTTTGCGGTTTCTTCTTTACCATAGGTGTCATGCATGAGTATGATGGCTTTTTCACGACCTTTGACTGACCTTATAAACTGGTTGATTAGTGCCGGTGCCTTCTTGGATTTCCCCTCTGCATCCTTCGTTAATACATTCCAATCTACCTGATGATAGTCCTTTTGATGTAAAACTTTATCCAAAGCAGCCATCCCCTGTGGATCTCTGCTATTCCATGTCATGTGGCCCCCCGGAAACCGGATCATTCTTGTGGTGAACTCTGGCCCCAGAATACTTTTTAACACCTTATTGTTCCTCTCAATATCCTGCATAACATGGTCCGTGCTTACCCTCTTGTTAGGATATAAATACTTATAATTATGAGAGTACGTGTGGTTTCCTATCGCATGACCTTCTTTAACAATTCTTTTGATAATGTTCCTGGTATGTTCATTTTCATCGGCTTCTTTTCCTACGATAAAAAAGGTTGCCTTGACCTTCTGTTTTTTCAGAATGTCTAATATTTTAGGTGTTACCGTCACGGATGGACCATCATCAAAGGATAAGTAGGCCACTTTTTTACCATCGGCTCCATCGGGCATCTGCCCTAGCATTTGCTGTTTTAAATATTTTTCGACAAAGGCACCATCTTCTACTTCGGGGTCGCTTTTTGGAGAGACCGCTTTACCTTTTGCCCCCGCATTTACTTTACCTTTTGATGAGTCCTTGGATACGGAATCTGTTTTTTTAGCAAGCTCCTGTGTTGGCGCATGCGTTTTGTTATCTGAGACCTTTATCGCAATGAAAGTAATACAGCCTGCCACAAATAATATAATAGCAAGTAAAATTAGTCTTTTTCTGTTCCTCTTCAAGCGGTGTTCTCTTGTCCTACTATGTGAATAGCCCTTTTCCATTAGCTTATGTACCTCCCACTAAAATAAGAAAAACCACCGGATCAGGGTTGATGTACACGCCTTAGAATGGCCATGGGAAAAACCCTTAGGTTTAGCCGATGAAAATTTAGGGATGCACTTCAACCAGAGGACAACCTACTCCCGGTGGCTTTCTTGTCTTGCATTTGCATAATTTATGAGTATCATTGCAGTTTATTACGATTGCTTTGTTAAGGCCTGAGCCAACAAGGACGCATAAGCTTTAGCACCACTAGGTTTTAAATGTACTCCGTCATGCTCGAAATATGAATTTTTACCAGAGCTGGCTGCATACCAGTCAATCATTGTAATTCGCGGGTCCTGGGACGCCGCCTCAGCAAGATGCTTGTTCACAATACTCTCCCACGGCCGAGGCACACGGGTATTCACGAGTATAATATGCTTCGTATCCTTCAGACTGGCCAGCAAATTCGCTAACTGATCCTTGGTGAAAGCGCCGTTCGTGCCCAGCTCTATAATAACTGTCTTACCCAGCTGTCCGTTCTGTCTTAGCTGCTCCAATACGGCAGGTGCCTCCGCCATCTGACGGCCGATCCGTCCATCTACAACAGCTCCCGGGAAGGAATCCTGAATGTACGACTGTACATCCAACATGACAGAGTCTCCAATGGCGGTAACACTCGAGCCATCACCTGTAATAGGCGTAGCTTCTTTGGGTTTGTCCGAAGGTTCCGACGGTTTCGTAACATCGTCCGTAGTACCAGCCTGGACCGCCGTGTTTTTAGGCATCTGGGCTTGAGACAGGACTGGGGTCTGCACCTTGCTGCCCTCGGACCCTTGCAGCTTGATGGCTTTGGGCTCCTTGGAAGCCACGGATACCGCTCCGTGAAGCGGCGGCATCGCTTTTGCCTTTGCGACTGGCTTCTCATCACTTGATGCCGCCTGAATCGTTGCATCAGGAGACGCCACGTACAGGTGGACGGTACCCACGAGAATACCTGCAAAAAGCACAGCCGCTGTAGTTGTAGGCATCCATCTCCACCGCGCCTGTCTACGAACCGCTGAACGGATTTCTGTGATCCAGTGGCGGAATCCTCCATGGCGAATCGGCTCCTCGATATATTTAAATGAGAGAGACGCCAGCAATACGGTAGCTAGCAATTGTAAAATGATACGCATCACATGCACGCCATCGGTATCTACTTGAGGCGTCGTTAGCGTAATAACCGGAACATGCCACAGATACAGTCCGTAGGAGCGGGCTCCAATCCAACGTAGCGGCTTGATTCCAAGCAGACGACCAAGATGGCTTACCGGATGTGCCAACGCTGCGATCACAATAGCAGTGACCAAAGCTATGCCCAGCAGGCCGCCCCGGTACAGAGATGGGTCGTATTCATTCGAGGCCCACGCCCAGTGACAAAGCAGCAGCAAGCTTATTGCACCGATGCTATCCAAAAGCATACGCGCCTTAGCTGAAGCTTGCTCTTTCAGTTTGCCGCTTGGCCATACCAAGGCCAGCGCCGCACCGATCAGCAGAGCAAATCCGCGCGTATCCGTGCCATAATACACCCGGCTCGGGTCGCTTCCTGGTACGTAAATCACGGCCATCAGGAGTGCAGATATTAACGCCAGACAAGTCACCCAGCCTGCGAGCACAATACGCTTGGGCATGAATTTTAGCCCAAGCGCCAGCAGTAAAGGCCATAAGATATAAAACTGCTCCTCCACCGCCAGCGACCACAGATGTCCAAGCGGAGAAGGTGGGCCGAAACTTTCAAAATACGAAACCTGATGGAAGATAAACCACCAATTGCTCATATACACCAATGCGGCAGGTACATCTCCGCGCAAGGCCGTTAGCCGTGACGGATCGAAAAGCAACGAGCACAGGACAATGACAGCCACAACCGTCAACATGGCAGGCAGCAACCTTCTGGCACGACGCAACCAGAAATCTTTCATTTTAAAACTATGATATGTATCCCACTGACTCACCAAAATATCTGTAATCAGATACCCCGACAAAGTAAAAAACACGCCTACACCCAACAAACCACCCGGCAACCAATCCGGATTCAGATGATACACAATGACTGCGATGACCGCCAGCGCTCTTAATCCATCCAAACCTGGCATATAACGACGTTGTGACGGCAATTGTTTAGACTTCATTTCAGCCGCCGTCCTTCTTGCAAATTCAAGCTCCCTGTCTGTTTCAATGCTCTTCTGCCCTTTCCCTCTCCTGCACATCGTCTGTGCGATGCCCTGTAGCCTTTTCATTCATTATATAAAACTTCATAATCGTAATGATTTCAATGAAGTTAAAATTAATGACAATGTTTTTATTATATCATTCCTTTCCACAGTTAGGTAACCACTGATAGATATACAAAAAAAGGCATCTCTTCCCTTAGGAAGAAAATGCCTTTTTATTAGTATTCTATGCTCTTAAAATTTGATGATACCTGAGGTATGAAGGAAGACCAACAACATCAGGATCGGTGCAACATACCGGAGACCGAATAACCACACGTTGAACCAGAAGGGTTTGATGTTCGCATGCTCAGCCGCAGTCTTCCAGTAATAACCTGTGAATATAACAATCAACAAACCGCCTAACGGTAAGAAGATGTTGGAAGCGGTGAAGTCTACGAAATCAAAGAATGATTTATCCCCCACTTTTAATTCCGGCACCAGGCCCATGGACAATGCAGAAGGGACGCCCAGCATCAAGCACAGGACCGATACGACGATAACAGAGCGAACCCGGCTCCAACGCATACGCTCCATGACATAGGCTACTGGAACTTCCAGCAAGGATACCATAGAACCTAATGCAGCAACCGCCAGCAGTACAAAGAACAAACCGCCGAAGAATGCACCAAAAGGCATTGCCGAGAAAGCAGCCGGTAAAGCAATGAAAACCAGCGATGGTCCTTGAGCTGGGTTAATTCCGAAGGAGAAGGTTGTAGGGAAAATAATCATACCTGCGATAAACGCATAGATTAAATCTCCGCCACCAACTGCCAGCATGGCTCCACCCAGCGATTGACGGCGATCCACGTACGCACCGTACGTGATCATAATTCCCATCCCCAGTGAGAGTGAGAAGAAGGCATGTCCCAAAGCAACCAATGCAGACTCTATACTTAGCTTAGAGAAGTCGGGATTCAGAAAGAAGGATACGCCCGCACCAGAGCCTGGCAGCATAAGAGCGTTAATCATCAAAACGAGCAACAGGATGACCTTGGCAGGAATCAAAATTTTATTGAACTTTTCAATCCCGTTTGATACCCCAAGAGTAACCACGACTGCTGTAAATGCAAAAACAACTAACAGCCAAACCAACGGCGCATACCCGGAGGAAAAAGAAGCGAACTGTCCAGCAAAATCATTATTTGAAAACAGATTTCCGCTAAATGCCTCTACGGCATAATGCAGTGTCCAGCCTCCTACAATGGCATAGAACGATAAGATAACAAAAGGCACGATAACAAACATAATGCTCATCTTGCCCCAAATCGGGTGACCGCCTACTTTTACCATTGCAGAAGCAGCACTTCCTCGACCTGCACGACCAAGCGCAAGCTCTGCTAAAAGTACAGGCAAACCAACAAGCAATAGGCAGACAATAAACAATAAGAAAAATGCAGCTCCGCCATATTGTCCTGTAATATATGGAAATTTCCATATGTTACCTAGTCCTGCCGCACTCCCGATCGCCGCCAATATGAATCCAGCAGACGAGAAGCGTTCATTTTTATCAGACAGGCTATTCTGCCCCTTGCTCAAATTCATTATATCCCCCTCATTCTCTCTACTTACGCATAAACATGAGCATGCGTACATAAATAATTTTTACTCATTATAGCGTAAGTAGGATGTAAGGTCATGCATAATTTTTCACTATTACCGGATTTATTTTCATAATGTTCCGTATCTACAAAATACAACAGAAAACTACATATTTTCTTCAACATCCTTCTTTATTATGGTCTCTCCCATGCGATTAGATACTTTTTGATAAATATACGAAATCGCCAACAGTACAACACCAAAAGAGAAGTAGGCTACAATCGTGCTCCCCGTCGTTAACAGGTGCAGATCATACAACAGCAGCTTACCTGTCGACAGCAAGGTCAAGCCCAATCCAAATCTGCGAATGTAGACCACTCGCTTGAGGAAGCCGTATACAATATACAAAATGGCCAGCAGCAAATACACCAGACTGAACACAAGACCAGCATCCCCCAGGCGGAACTGAACTCCGAGAAAGGCGGTTATGATACCCAGCAAATATACACCCATAATGACCGGATACAACTCATTGCTTCTATAATGTCGGGTCATCAGTGCGTTCAGAAAATCCCTGCTGCTGAAGAATACCAGCACATTAAAGGCTGCGAGTACCACTAACGCCACATAATCAGCAGCCGTATTTTGTGCATAATTTTCATGCAAGGTTGGAACCGTTACGGTGATCACCAGTGCCAGCGCGTAGCCTATGACGTACAACGCCAAGCTGTAGTATTTAATCACCCGATCATACAGCAACCTCACCTTAGGCAGGAAATAAGCCAACACCAGCGATACGCAGGTGTACAACAACACTTTGTACAAGGTGTAATGGACAAACCCGTCGGATACAACGATGTTATACCAATGCCCGGCTTCATACAAAAGGTAGAAATACACGTTCACCAAAGCTACATATTTAAATCCTTGCATGATATGCATTTCGTACAAACGATTGTTTTTGAAAGCATTCGGACGGCTAAATTGAATCGCATAGAAGACGGTAACGATCAACATTCCCAGTGTAATGAGCGTATATTTGAGTCCAAAATAGTCTGTCTCAAATCCTGACAACAGATATATAGGGAAATCGACGAAAAAGAATGCGCCCAGACACAGTAATAAAATGCCCCAGCCAGCTCGTTCCAATTCCTTCAACCGGTAACGGTGCCCATATAATGTAAGAAGAACCGCTTCGATCAACCAGCCCATGGATAACCATCTAACTCCAAACTGGAACGGCACCATAAGGATGGCAAAGGTCAACGAAGTCGCATAAAATAATATTTTGGTTTGTTTCTCCTCTGGAATATATCGACGGACCCATTGTCCCAGACCCCCGTACACCAAGCAAAAGACGAGAGCCAGCAAGCCTTTATAATCATCCAGGCCTGCATCGCCGAACAGAGAATACAGAACGGAACAGCTCACGACTGTATTCAGAGCCAAAAGGGAGAAATCCAGCCATGACAGTTTTGTTTTTAAACGGAACGGCACCCACAGCGTCATCCCGAGGTACATCGCAAATGTAATGACTGCATACAGCATGCTCGCTACGGCACTTTCCGATAACCACGCCAGCACAATCATCAAGGGCGTATTAAGTAAAAAGCTGATATATTGCACGACGACCCACCGTTTGCGGAAGGATACAAGCAGAATCAGCAAGTTTAACAGGAACAAATAGCCCATGGCGATATACACGGCGTTCCCTTCCAGTCCGTTCGCTGCCATATAGGAAAAGAGCGGGAGATATCCCCCTACTAAACCAAAAGAGCATATCGTTCGGGATTCATACCTTAATGACAGTAGCACAGCGGTCACCGTAACGAGTACGGATAAGCCTATGCCTGTATACATTCCTATGATTTCTAACAAAAAGTAGCTGTAAAAAATCGATCCGTACAACACAGAAATACCGCCGCCCAAAATACCGAGCGCAAAGGTCTGCTTCTGCTTGCGGTACAGCCATTCCCCGCCGCCCAGCATCAGCGCTCCTAGCAGAAAGAAGGCCACGCCCTTCATATTTCCTGTAAACCAGTTCGAGTATGAGTATTTAAAAGCGGCTCCCACACCCAATATAATGAGCAAAATCCCCAGCTTGTTGATCCAGTTCAAGCCTAGCTTCATTTCAAACTGATTTTGCTTCATGCGCTTCTGCATCGTTTCCTCGCTGATCTCTTCTTCTCCGAACTGCTGGAACTCGCTTGCCGTCTGATGAAGCAATTGGCGCTCGGCCTCCTGAAACCGCTCGCGTTGTTCCATGATCCGGTCACGAATCTCCTCTGAGAACAGTCGTAATCTGGCGACGATCTCGTCCTGATCTTCTTTAAGCTCATGCGTAGTTTGCTGAATAAGCTGGTCCACCCGGTTTTTAGCCCCATATTCAAAGGCTGTCAGCCGATTTTCCCCTTCTGTAGTTCTGGAGGCAAAATAGGTCTCCAGCTTTTCACGCGAAATGCGGATCATATTCGCTTTTTCACTCAGCATTTGCTCCGTCAGCGCAGTGCGCAGCTTTCCATTTTCCTGCTCAATATGTCGTACTCGCTCTTCCAAGTGAATGCAGCGAGCCTGATAATCCTCGAACTTTTTTCGCAGAACCTCATTCTCCAAAATGATATCTGAGGCTTCATAGTCCGCGATTAATGTTTGATACTCCTTGAGCAGCTTGTTCTGTTCTTGGCGGATCGTATGTAAACGATCTTTAAAATCCTCCATGTTCTCCTCCATTGCTGTCCATTTTGGTAATCATTACATTTTACATGAAATTAAAAAGTCATTATAGAGACTATAGCCCATTTTGGGCGTTAAATTGGGGCTTTTACTTATATATTCTTCCAGTTTTATGAGCGCAGATGAAGTAGGATGGATATACATATGAAATAAAGCCTACCTCTTCCCTTCGCAAACATGAAACCCGCATGGATGTGTTGCAGAGTCATGCCCTTGATTAACCTGCCGAAAATCCGTATACTTACAAAAAAGCAAACGATATTATGCCTATGAAGAGCATCCAACTCGGAGGCGTTTACGCCAAGGACCATACGTTAGCGTAGGATATGGCGATATGTACCTAAGTAAACCGGAGCCGCCCGTTACAGCGGAGCAAAGTGGATTGGAGAGTTATGACATCTGTCATGCTGTCTGGTCAATTTGGGTGGCACCGCGAGATCAAAGCGCTCCTCGTCCCATGTGGATGAGGGCGCTTTTTGTATTTTTATCCGAAAAGGAGTGCGGTGTCATGTTGGATATCAAATGGATCAGAGAGCATCAAGAGCAAGTTCAGACGGCAGCAGACGGCAAAGGAATACAGGTATCGGTCGCGGAGCTGTTGACCCTGGATGATCAGAGAAAACAGCTACTTCAGGAAGTGGAACAGCTTCGACAGAAGCGTAATCAGTGTAGTCAGGATATTGGCGCGCTAATCCATGCCGGCCAGAGTGAACAGGCAGAAGGGGCGAAGCGGCAGGTTAAAGAAATTAACGGACGGCTAGATCTTCTGGAAACCCCGCAACAGGAAGTAGAGGAACAGTTTCAACAGCTCTTGCTTCTGATGCCTAATATCGTATCGCCAGATACACCACGGGGGAGATCGGATGAGGATAATGTGGAACTGGAGCGGGTCGGGTCGGTTCCGAACTTCGAATTTGAACCAAAGGATCATATGGCGCTCGGTGAGCTTCACAAGCTTATCGACGTCCCTCGGGGTGTCAAAACAGCTGGTACCCGTAATTATTATCTGACGGGAGCAGGGGTTGCATTGCATCGGGCTGTGCAGCAGCTTGCGGTCGATCTGCTGACTGAACGTGGATTCCAGTTGCTGGATGTTCCGCTGATGGTACGTGCAGAGGCGATGCGCAGCACTGGTTTTTTCCCGCTCGGACTGGATCAGACGTACCGCATCTCAGGAGAGGATCAGTGGCTTGTAGGCACTTCGGAAGTGCCGCTGGTCTCGTATTACAGCGGTGAGATCGTGGATGTTACGGACCCGATTCGGCTGGCAGCCGTGTCCGTATGCTTCCGCAATGAGGTTGGCTCGGCCGGAAGGGATGTGCACGGACTGTATCGTGTGCACCAGTTTGCCAAGGTTGAGCAGGTCGTCATCTGCGAAGCCAGCCTGGACGCTTCGGAACAGATGTTTCAGGAAATTACGCGCAATGCGGAAGACCTGCTTCAACTGCTGGAGCTGCCCTACCGTAAGATGGCTGTCTGTACAGGCGACATGGCGCAAAAAACCTACAAGCAGGTGGACATTGAGACATGGATGCCCAGCCGCCAGGCTTACGGCGAGACACATTCGTCGTCCCAGCTGCTTGATTTTCAGGCGCGCCGTTCCAACATCCGGTACCGCAATGCGGACGGCAAGCTGAAATATTGTTACACGCTCAACAACACAGCGGTCGCTTCGCCCCGGATTCTGATTCCGTTGCTGGAGCATCATCAGCAAGAGGACGGTTCGATCCGTATTCCGAAGGCCTTACGCCCATATATGCCGCGAGGTATGGAATTTTTGCGTACTCCCTTGTTATGAAAACAGGAGCGCACTTTGAAAAGTAGTACCCAATGAACAGGATTTTCGATCGTAATCATCGCAAAAAAGACGAAGGATAAATATCCTTCGTCTTTTTTGATGTTTTATTGTGCTTCTGCTTCCCATGCGCTAGCAGGACCAAAGAATTCATAGTGGATATCCGAAGCAGGGATATTCCACTCCTTCAACAGGCCGTATACCGATTGCATGAATCCCTCAGGGCCGCAAAAATAATATTGGGCGTTCCGATCCGGTATCACGGATTGTAACCAGGCCAGATCCAAACGGCCTTCCTTGTGAAAAGCCTGTGCCAGCCGATCCTGCTCCGTTGGTCTGCTGTAACACCAGCGAACTGCAGCCTGTGCATGTGTGGCGACCAGCTTTTCTACCTCATTACGCAGAGCATGGTTATCCCCGTTGACTGCTGCGTGGACAAAGGTGATAGGCCGATGCGGAGCAGATTTCACCAAGGAAGCCAGCATACTGACCATCGGGGTTAGCCCGACCCCGCCGCTGATCAGCACGACAGGTCTGCGATCTGTCCGATCCAGCGTAAAATCACCCGCCGGTGCAGATACCTGAAGCACATCGCCCTCTTGCACCTGCTCATGCAGATACACGGATACTTTACCTGCCGGACGGGACTCTACAGCATTCTCACGCTTTACAGATATTCGGTAGTGAGGTTGGCCCGGTGCATCCGAAAGACTGTATTGACGAATGTGGGTATTATGTTCACCCGGAATTTCCATTTTTAAGCTTATATATTGCCCAGGTTCGAATTCAGGCAACACCTGTCCATCCTGCGGCACCAGATAAAAGGACGTAATCTGGTCGCTTTCTTTAACCTTTTTCTGCACAACAAAGCTCTTAAAATCTGACCAGCCTCCCTGCTGCTGTCCAGCCTCCTTGTACATTTCAGCTTCCATGTCTATAAATACATTAGCGATCACACCATAGGCCTCGGCCCATGCGGCAATGATCTCGTCTGTAGCCGCATCTCCCAGTACGTCCTTGATCGCAGCGAGCAGATATTTTCCGACGATAGGGTAATGCTCGGGCTTAATTCCCAAACTGCGATGCTTATGTGCAATCTGACGTACCACCGGAAGAATCTCCTCCAGACGGTCAATGTGCTGTGCAGCCGCGTATACAGCATTGGCCAGCGCTCCCTGTTGACGTCCTTGCTTCTGATTCGCGTGATTGAATATATTGAGAAGCTCGGGATGGGCCTCAAACATCATCTGGTAAAAACGCTTGGTGATTGTAGTTCCGTGTACCTCCAAAACAGGTACAGTCGATTTGATCGTTGCAATGGTTTGCTCACTTAGCATCTTTGTATCCCTCTTCTCTCCAAAATAAGATAACAAAGGGTATTTCAACATATGTTCCATTTGTAACCCTCAATTTAAAGCAAGTATACCCACATAAAGTAACCGTTTATGTGATTCCAGTCACTTTAAATTTGAAATAATGTGAACGTGTCAATGACAAAACGCACAATTACAAACGCTTCCCACATAACTGACGAGCTTTCCCCAAAGTTTCAAATATCTATATACCTATTTTGTATGCAGTGATCAGATTTGTCCTTTCTCGTAACAACAGTTTCACCATGCTAAAGACTTCAATTTATTCCACTTGTAAACGCTTCCAATTACGATAAAATCGAAGATGAGGTGCCGGACAAGCCATTCCGACCCATCCTATCCGTGTTAAAGGAGGCAGATGATATCGTGAAGTGGATCAACAGCAGCAAATGGTTAGCCGCATGGATTTGTATCCTATTCGCAGTGACCAGTGCGGGTCTTCAACCCGACACAGCACATGCCAATATAAGAGGCGTTACGCAAGCAACCTATGGGACCGAGGTAAACCAAGCGCTGAATGGCTTGGACGTCGCCAATGCTGAACTATCCCTGAGCGCAACAGCAAGCACAGCCATTACGAACGGAACGGATTGGAAAGACACCGCAGGTAACCCGATTCAGGCGAACAGCGGTAATATTCTAAAAGTAGGTTCTACTTATTATTGGTACGGCGAGCACGCCGAAAACTGGAAATTTGAAAAAGTGAACGTATATACCTCAACCGATTTGAAAAATTGGTCCTTCCGCAGCAGTATTCTCACCAAAGATTCCGCCCCTGAGCTGAATTCGAGCAAAATCGAGCGTCCCAAAGTTATCTACAACAAAACCACCGGAAAATATGTACTATGGGCGCACTATGAAAATGGCACGGACTACTCACTAGGTCGTGTAGCCGTCGCTACCAGCGATACACCCGACGGAAATTTTGCCTACCAAGGCAGCTTCCGCCCACTGAATTACGAGTCTCGTGATATGACGGTGTTCACGGATACTGACGGTAGCGGCTACCTTATTACAGCTTCCCGTAAAAATGGCGGCGCCAATGATACGATGGCGATCTTCAAGCTGACAGCCGATTATACAGGTGTGCAGTCGTTCGTTGGCTGGATTTTTGAAAATGGCTATCGCGAAGCTCCTGCTGTTGTGAAAAAGAACAATATCTACTACCTGTTCACCTCGCAGGCATCTGGCTGGTATCCGAATCAGGGCGCTTACGCAACCGCCAGTTCCATGACTGGAAGCTGGTCTGCTCTGTCACCCTTCGGTGATCCGGCGGCTTACGGCTCGCAAATCCATTCCATCGCCACGATTACAGGTAGCGCAGGAACCAGCTACATCTATATGGGCGATCGCTGGAATCCGCTCAATCTGAGCGACCACAAATTCATCTGGTTGCCACTAACTCTGAATGACTCCAACAAAACAGCAACCCTGAACTGGTACAGTAGCTGGGATCTGGATGCTGCGACAGGCACAGTAATCCTGCCGTCCCTTGTGAATCACGCACAGGGCAAAACAGCGACTGCTAGCTCAGCCGCATCCAGTTCTCCAGCTTCACTGGCGAACGACGGCAACGCCCAAACCTCGTGGAAGGCTGCCTCCGCATCCTGGCCCGCTTGGTGGCAGGTCGATTTAGGCAGTACCAAGACCATCAGCGAAGTGGATATTTCATGGTTTATGTACAAAGGATCTGAAGCGTATTACAAATATAAAATTGAATACAGCATGGATGGAGTTAACTACTCCACGATTGATCGTACAGGTAATACCACGTATGGTTTTACCAGTGACAAAGTCAATTTTCAAGCTCGCTACGTGCGAATCAACCTTGTAAATGCAGTGCTATTCAATAACCCGAACAACTGGTATACCCCGACGGTGCATGAAGTAAGATTGCTTGGCAATTAACTTTCACACTTGGAATATTGCCTTAATCCTTAAAAAAATATCGCACAGCTCTTGCGCAATGTTGTACCCATTTGCAGGAGCTGTGCAATTTGTGTTGAACCGCTATGTTCGAGTACCTCTCTTAGACTCCTGAAGTGTCCCATGCCGGGCAATGATAGTGAGTCGCAGATAATCAGATATCAAGCGCTGCATGATATCCTTGATATATTGCAGTCGTGATAGTAGATGCCTTAACGCAATCTCCGATTTGTGCAACATAAGGTGCACAATCAATTAACTCATCTACTACGTTTCTTCTTGGACGTTGTCCAAGCGCACAAATGACTGAAGTACCTGGAACAAAATGTTCTTCACCATTTTGATCAGCGCAAGCAACACCTTCTTGTGTAACACTCAGCCCTTTAAATCCTAAATGAACCTGAATGTTATTCTTTTCGATTTCTTTTAGCATAATCGGACGATGTCTAATATTAGCATCCGGAGCCAGCTCCGTTCTCATCTCTACCAGATGAACCGTCTTACCTTCCTGGGCAAGGTGAATTGCTGCTTCACAGCCTGCCAGACCGCCTCCCAATACGACTACGCTATCGCTGACCCTATCCTTCTCCAGATAGTAGTTATTAACAATGACTACGTTATCACCATTCAATCCAGGAATTGGAGGAACAATTGCTGCGGAACCAGCTGCGATAATTAACGCATCAGCATTTTCTTTCTCTGCATACTCTTTAGTAACAGGTGTATTCAAACGGATCTCAACGCCAGCGTCTTTAGCCAGCTTTCCGAGAGTAACACCTAATTCATACATCTCATATTTAAAAGGAATCGCCTGCTCTCCCCTCAAAATACCGCCTACCTCGTCAGCCTTCTCACATAGAATAACTTTATGTCCGCGTTTGGCTGCAGTAAGAGCTGCATAAAGCCCGCCTGGGCCTCCACCGGCTACTAAAACCTTGCGTGGATTAGGGGAAGGGTAAATTTCTGTTCCATCCATCTCACGACCAATTAATGGGTTAACTGTACAGCGTCTTGTGGATGTTTCTGCACGTTCTGCCATACAGGTGAAGCATCTCAGACATTTAATAATGTCCTCGTCGCGGTTGCTCATCACCTTTCTTGGAAGCTCTGGATCAGCAAGCAGTGCGCGAGCCATTTCAACAACATCCGCCTGACCGCTGGCAATGATTTCTTCCATTTGTGCCGGGTCATTTAATCCGCCGACCGTTGCAACCGGAACACTTACATGCTTCTTAATCTCTGCTGCAAGATAAACATTACTTCCATGAGGCAAGAACATCGAAGGGTGTGTGATACCAAATCCTGTCTGATAGGTTCCTGCAGATACATGAAGCAAGTCGACTCTTGATTCGATTAATTTAGCAATTTCTATACCTTCTGTCAGACCATAGCCGCCTTCAAATAACTCTGAGCCACTCATTCTAAACTCGATTGGGAAGCCAGAACCCACAGCTTTACGAACACAGTCAAGAACCTCCTGTGCAAAACGCACCCTGTTTTCCAAAGATCCGCCATACTTGTCTGTTCTGCGGTTGAAATAAGGAGAAAAAAACTGATTAATCAACCATCCATGTCCGCCATGAACCATAATCATTTCATAACCTGCTCTCTTGGCCAGTCCAGCACATCTACCATAAGCTGCTACGATATCATCAATTAGTTCTTGCGAAAGTTCCTTTACTTCTCTGCCATCCGGGCGTACTCCGGGGCTGGGTCCCCACTGAGCAAGTCCTTGTTTCTTATTTTTGTCAGTCAGATAAGTTCCTGCATACTGTCCAGAATGAGACAATTCCACACTGGCAATTGCCCCGTGACGGCGAATAGCGTCTGCAGTATAGGTAAAACTAGCAAGAGAATCTACTGTCCCCAGATCCAGATGGTACATATGGGAAGCTTCCGTCTCAGGATGAACCACGACTTCGCTGACCGTAACTGACGCAGCACCGCCTTTTGCTCTTAATTCATAAAAAGCTGTAGATTTCGGTCCAATAGTGCAGTCAGCTGTAATATCTGTACCTCCCATAGGAGAGCCAAACATTCTATTTCTGAAAGTCACATTTCCAATTGTGATTGGTTTACATAGATTGGGATATTTTCTTTGCATGATCTCATGCTCCTTATCTGTATTTATTGCTATGGGTTAATTGATAGCTTTCTGATTCATATCCACAGCCATCTTCTTATTTTTTCGGGTAGTGAACTTATATACAAATGTTAGAACAAGTCCGGTTATGCCAAGTACGGCCGCAATGACAAAGGCTCTCTGATAGCTACTGTCTGTGCTGTAAACATGACTCATAATCGATGGGCCAAAGTATCCTGCTGTTGCAAATCCAATAAACATAATTCCATAATTCACACTATTATTTCTCACACCAAACTGATCGGCAGTAAATCCAGGAAATACCCCCATCAGTGCACCAAAACATAAACCAATAACTGAAATACCAATATAGAATGTCAACACACTACCTTCGCCTGAAAAATAAAGCAATGTGAGTCCTATGACCGAAAAGACAGAAGAAAAAGCCAGGGTATTGATTCGACCGATTTTGTCCGAGATATAGCCTGCAACGATTCGTCCGCCCGTGTTAAACAATGCCAATACGGAAACAACTGTCGTAGCGGCTGCCGCAGACATACCAATCATTTTCTGAGCTATAGGAGAAGCTTGTGATGTACACATGAGTCCGGCAAAAGCACCACACATTAATAACAAGATCATGATATAAAACAGAGGGCTTGAGAGCATGCCTTTCCAGTCTTTGTCGTTCTGAATAGAACGGCCAACATTTACAGTCTTGGGTGTCCATCCTGCAGGAACAAAGTCAGATGGACATTTCTCAATGAAGAAAGAAGCAGCACATACAATAATAAGAAATGCTATACCGATGATAATGAATGCTGATGTCACACCAGACCTACTGATTAAACTATTGGCAATAGGAGGTATAATAACTGAGCTTATTCCATAAGCAGCCGTTGTTATACCGCCAACTAATCCTCTTTTGTCAGGGAAAAACTTAATAGAGTTGCTAATTGTGCATCCGTAAACCATTCCCGTTCCTAGGCCGAGTACGATACCGTAAGCCAATACCAGGTAACCTACAGATGTTGCAAATCCTGATAAAATCATACCGCCTCCAAATAGCAAGCCCCCTACAAAGATCACTTTCTTGGGCCCGAATCGATCATTAATCCAGCCACCTGAAATCATCGTGATAGGACCTACCGAATTTGTAATCGTAAATGCAATAGCCAAATTCCCCGGTGTTAAACTAAGTCCTGTGACGCTGCTCAAATATTCTGCCATTGGGGCAGAAAATACACTCCACGCGTAAATTGATCCAATACACAGATTAATAAAACAGCTTGCAATCAGAATAATCCATCTCTTTTTTGTAAGTTCCACTGAGATCTTCTTCTCCCTCGTCGTTGTATTGTGAAATCATTCACATATTTCGAAATAATATTAACACGTGCTTTGCAATATATCAACAGGAACATGTATGTAGTTATATGTTTTATTAAATATGTTTTCAATAATATATCAATCTTATTGTGGACTCGCTAAATATGTTATACTTAACCAATAAACGACGAAAATGTTAGGAAGAGTGCCTTATGAGAACTTTAAAATATGCCATTCTGGGCTTGTTAAATAAAGAACCTATGACTGGTTATGATATAGGTAAAGAATTCAGTAAAGATTTAGGCGAATTTTGGACTGCAAAGCATAGTCAGATCTATCCAGAATTAAAAAAACTGCTTAATGAGGGACTTATCGTCTACGAGATCCAAATTAGCGGAGAAATTTTAGAAAAAAAATTGTATTCGATTACGGAGAATGGCAAAGAAGATTTTTTACAATGGCTAAAAAAAGCAGAGCCTATTGAACCCACTCCCAAAGATGTGTTTAAGCTGAGAATGTATTTTTCTAATCATCTGGATATAACAACCCGATTATATTTGTTGGAACATCAGCTGCTTCAACATCAAGATAGGCTGGAACATTTACGCAAAAATAAAGAACGTTATGAAACTATTCCTCCTCTTGATAGTGATAATTTTGGCGATTATCTTGTATTAGATGGTGCTATTTTACGCGAAACTATAACCATACAATGGATAGAAAGTTTTATTGCTTATTGTAAAAAATAAAGCATCTCATTTTCCCTTAAACTTATTGTAAACACAAAAAAGCACAAGGATTCGAGAATATGTAGCTCGAACCCTTATGCTTATTTTTTTACTAATCAACGCATTCGATTCACTGTGGTAAACACAAATTTATCGTACCGATGCCGCGAGAACGAGTATTCAAATGGTATACCTGTATCCAGATAACCCACCTGCTCAATTTCCAAGATTGGATCATCCGCTGCGCAGTCCAAATGCTCACGATCCAGTTCCGTTGACTTGGAGGCCCGGATGGTACGGTGTGAACCGACAATATTAAGTCCCAGCTCCTCCTTAATATGTTTGTACACCGAGCCGTACAGCACCTCCTCTGTAATACCGCTGATCAGCTTCGTGGGCATGTATGTGCGCTCGATAACGTAGGGCTCACCCTCCACGACACGCAGACGGATCACATGATATACAGGAGAATTGGCATCAATAAATAAATGGGTCGCTACCTCTTCGGATGGAAATTGAACGTCAAAGGCGACGATTTTATTTTTGATCTCTTTCCCGCGCAGTACGTTGGTTAACCCCAG
Source organism: Paenibacillus sp. OT2-17 (assembly GCF_009827695.1). Classification (NCBI taxonomy): domain Bacteria; kingdom Bacillati; phylum Bacillota; class Bacilli; order Caryophanales; family Paenibacillaceae; genus Paenibacillus; species Paenibacillus sp. OT2-17. The sequence goes on from NZ_WUDQ01000001.1 coordinate 22,691, forward strand.
CATTTCATTTACGACAACGTTAACAGGGCCATTGTGAACTGATTTGACGATAAAGGTTCCGTGTCCTCTTTTACGATTCAGCAACCCATCCATCACCAATGTGTCCAATGCCCGCTTAATCGTCATCCGACTTACACGAAACTCCTTTGCCAGTGAGATCTCATCGGGAATCGGATCATCACTGCTATAGGTCTTATTCATAATCCGCTCTTTGACCTCTTGTGCAATCCGCTCGTATTTGTTCATCTGTCTACCACCTGTACTAAAAATTGTTTTATGTCAGCATTTTACCAAAGCATCGGTAGCGCTGGTTCCTTTTGTTCTGCAGGCGGGACGTTAAGGTATTACGGTATAAGTAAGTATACCGAACATTATACTTTCTCACCAGCGGCGTACAGCACAGTTCTTTGACGATGATGAAGAAAAAAAGGCGGTCCAGAGGACCACCTTAGAATCCGTTATTCTCGATCACCTGTTTGAACCAGTGCCCACTCTGTTTAACGGATCTCTTGCCACCGTCCTGAAGATCGACAGACACAAAACCATAGCGATTCTTATAAGCATTCGTCCAGGACCAATTGTCCATAAACGTCCATAAGTGATAGCCCTTCACATTGGAGCCTTCTGAGATCGCTCGTTGGACCCATTTGAGATGCTCACGGATAAAATCAATACGATAGTCATCGCGGATCATGCCCTGTTCATCTCTGAACTTTTCTTCACCTTGAACGCCCATTCCGTTTTCCGAAATGAAGCATTCAATGTTGCCATAATTTTCTCTAACATTGGTCAGAATGTCGTAAATGCCTTTCTCATAAATCTCCCAGCCCCGCATTTCATTCATCTTGCGACCAGGCATGACGTAATAATCGAAGAAACGTTCCGGCACAAAAGGCGCATCCGGGTTCGGCAGACTTTCGCGAGCCTTAACTCTGCGTGGCTGATAATAGTTAATCCCCAGCAGGTCCACAGTGCCCTGGCGTATGATCTCCCGATCTCCGTCTTCCATGCTTGGTACATATCCCTCTTGGCGTAACAGCTCCACGAGCAAAGGATTGAATTCTCCCGTCACAGATGGGTCTAAAAAGGAACGGTTAAAGAACGCATCGCATATTTCAGCAGCCTGCACGTCTGCCGGATGCTGACTACGCGGATAAGTTGGCGTCAGGTTCAAAATAATTCCGATTTTGCCCTTATAACCGCCTTCTCTGTAAGCCTTAATAGCACTGGCGCTCGATAACAGGGTATGATATCCCACCTGTACGGCTTTACCGAAATCCACTTCATTCGGATAGTGGAAATCGTATAGATAGCCGCCTTCCACCGGGACAATCGGCTCGTTATGTGTAAACCATTTGGCTACACGATCCCCGAATAACTCAAAGCAAGTGTTAGCGTAATCCACGTAAGCTTCGACCGTCTCCCGGTTCACCCAGCCTCCATTTTCCTGTAAAGCCATCGGCAAATCAAAATGATACAAATTCACAAACGGCTCAATACCCGTCTGATGCAACTCTTCAATGACGGCATTATAGAATTGAACCGCCTGCTGGTTCAATTCACCTCTCCCTGCCGGAAACAGACGTGACCAGGAAATAGAGAACCGGAAGGAGTTGTGACCAAGCTCTTTCATGAGTGCAATATCTTCTTTGTAACGGGTATAGAAACGGGACGTTTCGCCAGGTCCAACCCCGTCATAAAAACGGTTCGGCTCCTGCTCAAACCAATAATCCCAAATGTTCGGTCCTTTGCCGTCTCCCTCCACGGTTCCTTCTGTCTGGGTAGCCGAGGCCGATGAGCCCCACCAGAAGTCGGATGGAAAACGGTATTGAATGGTTTGCTGCTCTATATCTTTCATTTCGGTATGATTCACAGCTCTACTCCTCTCTCTTTTGCAATGAATAAGCTGCTAATCTAGCAGCTTATCCACATTACATTCCAACAGTTTGATCCTTACCAGCAATGGCTGCTTGGCTAAGCTCCTCTTCCTGCTCTTTACGAACGTTCATCCGGTCAATAATTTTCAGGAACGGGAACCAGATGACAAAGACGACAGCCATATTAAACAACTGCAGCACGCCACCCATCAGGGAGCCCGTAGCCATCATTCCACTAAAGAACAACGGCATCGTCCAAGGAACCTGTATTCCGTTTGGCGGCGGCACAATCCCGGTGGTCATGGCAAAGTAAGTAATCAGCGTAACGATCATTGGAGAAATAACCCATGGAACAAAAATAAGCGGATTCATCACAATCGGCAGACCGAATATGACGGGTTCGTTGACATTAAACAGACCCGGTCCAAGGGCCAGCTTACTGACCTGCTTCAATTGCTTACTCTTCAGGAAGATCAGAATCGAAAGCACGACAGCCAGTGTCATACCTGTACCACCGATACCTACGGTGTAAATATCCACAAACTGCTTGGTGATGATATGCGGCAGTTCTGCTCCTTTGGAGTACGCTTCATAGTTTTCAAGTGCCAGCGTATTCCAGATTGGGTCCATAACCGAGTTAATAATAATTTGTCCATGAAGCCCAAAGAACCATAAAAGCTGAACAAAGAAAATAGCAATCAATGTAGGTATAATGCCACTGCCCAAATGCACCAGAGGTGCCTGTACAGCATGATAAATCAGATCATGCAGGTTATTATGAAGGGTCAGTGTAACTACAACATTAATGATCAAAAATATGCCCAATGTAATACATGCCGGAAGCAAAGCGGCAAATGATTTGGCAACTGCCGGCGGAACGCCTGGAGGCATTTTAATGACAAAATTTCGTTGCGTCACCTTTCGGTATATCTCTGCCGCAATAAAAGCGACGATCATACCAAGGAACATGCCTTTGGCACCAATCCGATCAACCGGAATGACACCAGCAATCGTGGCACCGCTTTCTTGTGTCAACACAAACGGGGTGAGCATCAAGAAACTAGCCAACGCAATCATGCCGCCAAATATGGGCTCGACCTTATAACTTCGAGATAGGTAATACCCAATCCCGACGATTACAAATAAGGTCATGATATTCAGTGTGGCATTAGGCGCAATGTTCAGCAGACTGCTAAAAGTCGCATAATTGCCGTCGCCCATCCACCCTTTTAGAAACGGCAGATTGATAATAACGACGATAATGGAGCCAAAAACCGTTAATGGAAATGACAGCATAAATGCATCACGCAGTACAGTAAGATAGCGGTTGTTGTTCAGTTTACCGGCAATAGGTATCAGTATCCGGCTTAATTTTTCAAACAAAGCCTATTCCTCCCCGCGAAGTGACTTGCATCAATAGGGTTGCAAGCTTTTCATGTCCCAAATTTCTCAAACTTACATGTTCCGTTATAAATTTCTGGATTTGAACAGTTCCAGCAATTCTAGAACCAGATCCTTCATGGTAACCGTGGACATCAGATGATCCTCGGCATGCATTAGAAGGAGCGAGAAAGGAGTTTGGGTACCTCCCGCTTCCTTCTTAACCATTTGAAAATGGATATCATGCGCAGCACGTAAATCCTGCTTGGCTTGTTTGAGCAGTTCGTCCGCACCTTCTACATTCTCTTTTCGATATTCGGTCAGCGCCTGAATTACTTTACTGCGAGCGCTTCCACTATGAAGAATAAGTTGGAAACTAATTTGCTCTTCCGTCAGTTCAGCTATATTAACTTTATCCATTTTTGCGTTCCACCAGTTTCACGGCCTGTTCATAGGCTTTCTTACCGTCAACCATTCCGTAGGCCATCATGTCGATCACTTCTACATGAATACCATATGGAGCTGCTTCCTTTTCCAGTTGTCCTTTCAGAAAGCTCATTTGTGGGCCAATCAATACCGCGTCAGCCTTAGCCATGTCTTCTGCTGCCTGATCTTGACCTACTGCCCAAATTTCAGCCTCGTCCCCAATGGACTTAGCATATTCCTGCATCTTAGTAACCAGCAAACTTGTAGACATACCTGAGCTGCAAGCCAGTAAAATTTTCTTCATGATTATTCCTTCCCTTCAAGGTCTGATTGGATGTTAAGTACTAGAAAACGTTTACAGCGTAATTATAAATCCAGTCTTTTGATTTGTCTATACATTTAATTTATATGTATAGACTTTTTTTAAAATGACACTACTTCTTCACTTTTTTTGAGAAAATCAATGTGTTTATTGCCCCACATTTGAGGATTACTCGATAGGTGTGAAAGGGAGCAAGCGACATACTTGGAAGCAGGGCTTTCTCATGTGCTGAAAATTAGAAAAATTTAGAATATCAAGAAACATTCCTACATTTTTATCGTCTATATTATGGAAGACCTTACGTATGAGGGTAAGATTTTTCGAAGCCTGAAGTTAAAAAGTCAACTCACAAAGGAGCTTATGCATGTTAAAAAAGTTAGGATTAGCTGCATTGATTCTGGTTACTAGCCTCTCCGTTATTGGAACAGGCTGGGCCGCATCCAGCACAACAACCATTGAAGTTTCTAAAACTGCTCTGGATTACAACGTTGCTCGCCCGCTGAGCGATGGTGCTTTTCATGATGGCTTATTAGCCGCTGAAACATCTGCTGGAAACCTCTTGTATTACAATTCCAAAGGAGAGAAAGCTTTCTCACTTCCCGCCGAGCTTAAACCCATTGGTGATTTTCATGAGCAGCGAGCCGTAGTCAAAAATACAAAAACCAATCTCTATGGATACATTAACACCAAAGGGGCACTGGTCATCCCTTGCCAATATACCGAAGCCAATTTCTTTTCTGAAGGAAAAGCAAAGGTAACCATAGCAGACACCAAAGAAAATGCAATTATAGATCGAACGGGAAAAATCCTTTCTCATTTTAAAGAAAATGTGGAGTCAGAATATGTATTTACAGACGGTCTGGCCCTCGCCTACGCTCCTAACACTGGTAAGATCGGTTTTGTGAATGCCTCTGGTCAACTAGCGATTCCTTATAAATACAAATACAGTCGTGGTTTCTCGAATGGCTTGGCTATTGTTCAGAATAGCAAAGGGCTATACGGATATATCAATACAGTAGGGAAAGAAGTCATTCCTCCTCAATATAAATCTGGCGGAGACTTTTCGGAAGGATTGGCCCCGGTGCAAAATACCAAGGGGAAATGGGGATTCATCAATAAACAGGGAAAAGTCGCGATTCCCTTTAAATTTACGGATGCCCAGGATTTTAGTGAAGGCCTGGCGAGTGTGAAAAATGCAAAAAACGAAGTCGGATTTATTGATAAAAACGGAACGCTGGTCATTAAATATCAACAAAAATATGATGTTACTTCTCCGTTCAAAGAAGGCTTAGCTTTAGTCGGTAAACAAACACAATCATCCGTCTCAGACGGCAAATTTGGCTACATCAATCGTCAAGGGCAACTGCTAACTAAACTTGAGTACAGAGTGGAATCCTCCTCCTTCTCCAATGGCTATGCTGTTGCTTTTATCAAGCCAGGCAAAGCGTTTATTGTATCTAAACATTCCGTTTCAAAATAAAAAAGACGACCCCGGAGGCAGATCGAGTGGATCTGCTTCCGGGGTCATTAGATTTCCAATATCTTGTATACAATTAGTCGTGTGTGTAGAATTTTACCCCAGGCAGATCTGCTGCCACCCACGAATAATTAATCGTATTACTGTTGTAATTTTTGGTCCCCGCCTGTGCAACCTGTACCTCCTTCAAAATCGTGATCGATGAACCCTTCGGTCTGACAACGACCACATGACCATGCCCATCTGCTTTTTTGATTCCGATGGTAGGATACCCGAGATTTGCTCTTTTTTGAGCATCCTGAAAGGTTACAGTGTACCATCCCGGCGCATTGTCGCCCAGTAAAGCATCAGCCATTTGATTGGCTAAGCCACTTGGCAGGGAAGCCGACATCGCAGACATCACATCTTGTGCAAAAATATTACACTTCGTTCCACCTACTGGCGAATACTTTTTGTTCGTTTCTACCTTAAAACCGTCAATTACAGATGCGTAAGTACTTGCATTTCTAGCCATTGAAATTCCCCCTGAATATAAGCTGTAGAGGAAATGACGGAGTCGCTTGAACATCTGAATGGCTCCACATTCATTGATGTTGGCCTCAATTCCCTCTCAACTATTAGGGTGAATTCCGGCTTACTTTAACAACGTAATACTACAAAAAATTAACTTCATTCTCACAACTGAAGGCTTTCTTCACTGATTACGGTTGGAACGATAAGCTCAGGAGGAGTCGTAGGCTTAGCTTGTGTTAAATAGTCTGCTGCCCCCATCATCAGAGCGATGCCGATAAATAGCACGACCCAATTACGATTCTTTTTCATCATCTGTACCTCTCATTCTTCACTGCGCCCGTTCAGCCACTTGAACCAATGGAGCAGATGACTGAATCGGTATTCATGCTGCAAAGCATACGTCCATACTTCAGGCTCTTCACCAGGCTCCTTCCAGACGAGCATGGAAAAGTGACCCTCTTCCTCGCTCGCAACCGACAGTAGCGAAAGACGATCATCCCCGAATCGGTACGGAGCCGATTCCACCCAGTAATTCCGCATATCGCTGATCCAGCTGCGGAACTGCTCTGTACCTGCGATCCGCAGGACTTCATCAGGTAGGAGCAGATGCTCGTCGATATCCTTCCAATCCCCCGCATATCGGTACCGCGCTGCCAGCATTGGACTGAGTGGTCGGATTTTACCGGGAGCCAACGTAGGCATATAGGCGACGGGAACGACCGGACCGATACTCTGGATAGCATAAGACCGAGCTTCCTCCTCACTCATTCCGTAAGACATAGCCTCCACGAGAAAATCGTTCCGTCTTACCCCAAACTGATGCTGATACTGTGACATTTCATCCTGTAGCTCCAGTACCATACCCTGTGCCGTTTCTGTTCCGATCATTCCCAAACACCTCTCATTCCAAAATATAGTCGTGCAATTCCCGTTGCGCTCGATATTTTGCCCAATTGAATTCAGGCCAAGCCGATTCTTCTCTCGTCATGCTCGTCAAACGGGCTTGTAAGAACTCATCTAGTGATCCATGTTCCTTACGACTAAAGTCAATCAGCAGCGGAATCGCGTCCGCCGATAGCTCACTCAAATACTCCTTATCTATCACCGATGTCGTGCGATACCGTTCGAGATTATTTTCAGCAATCTGTATATCAATGCCCACATAGTTCACGACGACATAGGCGACCAGAGCGAGTACAATATAATATTTCGCCAACGGCAGTTGACGGAAATGAATGCGCATTGCTGCAATAAGCAGTAGCAAGCCCAGAAAAATCATAAACGCGTGTACCAAATAGCGGGTGTACGTATATCCGTATGCTTCTTCGTACATAACCAGCCGGGTATATCCCGAATACAGCATCACACCCGAACAACCCACGAGTATGTACAGCAGGCCGCTGTTCATTTTTTGCACTATGCCTGAGCCAAATTCAGTCCACTTCAATACACTGATCATCAGCACAAAGTTGATACCTGTTACCATAACCAGCTCCCCGAATCCTCTTCTCGCATATTCGGCATACGAGGTTCCTTCGGGCAGAGCACCTTCCCATGCACCAAACAAATATCCAAACTGCAACACGACGAACACAACATACACCAGATTCATGACAATCAGCACCGTAGCGGTAATGACAGGGTCAAATTTAATCGCGACCGGCTCGTGGTAAGGCACCGTTGGTCGGTCAATCATCACTGAAGAGTGACCATCATACTCGGTGGTTTGGCCATTCGTGCGCTCATCTAATCCGTGCCATGATTGGGTCTCTCTCTGCGTATTACGCGGAGCAGGCTGTACAAATCCCCACAAATAACAGAAGAAACAGAAGGTGAAAAAGCAGGTCCAGATCAGCCGCAGCATGCCATTCCCAAAGGACAGCGTTCCGATCCATTCGGGTACTCCAGCTAACAACTTTTCGAACATCCCATCCGCCGAAGCCAGCAAAGATATGATAATGAACAGTAGCGGCAAGGCAATAAGTAAACCAATCATCACTTTGCCCAATACACGCTTACGCTCATCCTTTACATTCCGAAGGGCTACTGTCTTGACCATCCGAAAGGGGGTCACGATATGACGAAAGTTTTGATAAAACCAATGGCTTAACGCCTGACCAATAATACCGGGTTCTGACCAGCCATGCCTTTTCTCCCCAAACAGCAGCACCATATGTACGCTAATCAGAGCAGGTATCGCCAGCGCATTTAACACATACAGGACCGGATTATTGAACAGCGCATATGTCAATGCCAGCATGAAAATGATCACAAACAGCAAACGCCCTATCCATGATCCTAACTGGAAACGATCTCGATTAAAGGCATACATATAGGCGTAAAACACAATAACAAAAATTGGCATAGACACGCCCAGCCCATGTCCGTAAAACAGATATTGATGAACCAGCGCCAACACAATTGCGCCAGCAAAGGCGGACAGAAACGACGTTTTCGGCAAAGACGTTCCATTCATCTTGTCATGCATGGTAAATACCTCCACAAATATGCTTTATAACCCTTATTGTAGATGATAAAATAAGAAGATAAAGAGAAATTAATTCAAACAAAATTTCCTATTTTATAAAAGTGGCTACGCTTTTAATCAAATATAGGGGAAACGGAGCAACCTTGAATGAAACTCCATGCCCAATTTTTACGGCTTCACTCACACGCAGCTGACGACAAGGACGAAAACCATACCATAGAGACGACGCTGGATGAGCTGGCGGCTATTTTTGACTGTACTCACCGCAACGCCTTGATGATCATTCAGAAAATGGAGCAGCACGACTGGATACAATGGACTCCCCGCCGAGGCAGAGGCCGCCGCTCCAGTCTGCGCTTCCTCATTCAGCCGGAAGACATTGCCGTGCAATCCATGATGCAAGCCATAGACCGCCATGATATCAAACGCGCGCTGGATGAGATCCGAGTTCATTCACGCTCCTCCACCATGCAGGAGCATTTGCAAGGCTGGCTGCTGAATTATTTTGGGCATCACGCAGAGGTGCGCAGTGATCAGCAGCAGATCGACACGCTGCGTCTGCCTATTCGCCAGCAACTCTATACGCTGGACCCGTTGTACTTGAACTGGCTCGCCGAGTCCTTCGTATCCAGCCACGTCTTTGATGGTCTGGCCCGCCGGGCGAACGAAAGCGGCGAGATTTTGCCGGGATTGGCGCACGCTTGGGAGGTGGATACCACTCGTACACAGTGGACCTTTTTCCTGCGTAAAGAAGTGTTGTTTCATAACGGAAAAATACTGACCGCTGAAGACGTCGTCTATACCTTTGAGCGACTGAGTCGAGCGCCGGGAAGGAGACTTTACCATTTTATCGTCCGGCAAATTCAGCACGTCCAGGCGCTAAGTCCAACGATAGTACGCTTCGTACTAAAGGAGCCGAACGAGCTGTTTCTATCCTTCCTGTGTACCAGCCGGGCTGCGATTGTGCCGCGTGAGCTTAATCAGGTGGGTGAAGCCGCCTTTGGCATCCGCCCTGTCGGTACAGGGGCATTCAAAGTCACGGAAATGAACGAAAGCCTGTGTACACTGGAGGCTTTCGCACCTTATTTTCAAGGCCGAGCTCATCTGGACCGAGTGGAAATTGTCCAACTCCCATGGGCGACTAAGCTGGAATCGTCGGATACGGAAGACACCGCTTCTTCTTTTCACATTATCCATAATCCCGTATCGGCGGGAGATACGGATACCGCATGGAGCCAGATTCACTCGGCGGCTTCGGTACGCAAATTTATCACATGTAATACACACAAGGATGGACCACTACGCAATCCAGAAATACGTGCCCGCATTGTAGCATGTCTGGATCATCGCCCCCTTCCTCCAGCAGTGGATTCATCTAACGATTCTTATGAACCACTGGCGGCGCTGCAAATTGCTACCATTCCCGAGTATAAAGCAGACGCAGACCGGGTTGCGGCTCAGCTCGAATCCTGTGGGTATACCTGTAACATCGTGGCCGCATCTATGAACGAATTCAAAAGCTCATCTATCCGTATGGAGTCAGACTTAATCATCTTTTCTCTCTTTCGTGACCGTGATGAGCAATTACGCCTGTTTGACTTGTATCTCAATGTATCTGGGCATGTGGAGCCTCATAGCCGTGTGGATATCGAAAGACTGCTGCGTGAAATTGCACGGGAGGCCGATCATACTGTTAGGGCGCAGCAATTTGAACATATCGAAACTCGGCTCATGGATGAGCACCAGCTGCATATTTTATATGAAAAGCCCGTTCAGACGGCCTATCTTCCTTCTGTGCGCGGTGTATCTTTTAACAGTCAGGGCTGGGTGGATCTGCGTCATGTCTGGTTTCCGCCTGCTCAACTTCCAACTCCCCACTCTTGACGGCAAAAGTGCTCCTTCAAATGCACTTCCACATCAAAAAAAGGTATCCTCTTCTTCATAAGAGGATACCTTTTGGGTTACGACAATCTAGACCTTTTCAGGTAGATGTATCAAGGGATGAAAAAGCCCATCCCCCCAGCCCATGGCTGTGGACGTCGCTAGGATCTTCCATAGGGGGGGGAACGGGTGAAAAATTCAATAGGACAAAAACATTAAATGCGAGCAGAGAAAAAACGATCTTTTTTATCATGGATGTACTCTACCTCTCCAAGTAAGTTTTTATATTCCTCTTTGTCCTCAGAAGTGGCAGTATGCCGAAACTTTTCAAATAATCCTACACATTTGATTGTGACAGGATTACCATTCAGCACGACGGAATAGGAAAGGCTCTCGAGCAGGAATTTCATACCTTTGGAATAACGATGTTTGTTGAGATCATAACAAGCCATCTCTGCCAAAAATCGTGCATAGAGATCTGCTGACATTTGCTCCGTATAGGTCCCTACCTTGACATGCTGATCTGCAAATGCCTCAATTTGTTTTTCAAAGCGCTGCAGTACATGATCTACATTAAAATCATAACGGTTGGCCGCTACCATAATTTTATGTAGCCCCACCAGAATTTCACCTTCGTTTTTTTCCAAATAATCTACATACTGTGGAATCACATCCAGACTGCCGGACATCAATTGATATAAATACCCGTTGGCCTCAGCCCAGTTGCTACAAAGGGCCTTCAAACGCTGAGCTTCTTCCGTATCCTCTTGCACCCAGCTCAAATCAGAGTATAGGGATACAAATTCCAGCGCTTTTTGGTAATCCCCGCGCTCATCCCACACCCCGGCGCGCAGCACATAAGAGTATACAATATACATAAACAAAGGACCCTTAGGTTCCTTGCCACGCTCCGATCTTCTGGTATTTCCGTATTTTTGCTCGTATTGTACCTTGGCTTTTTGAGCCATTTTTTCAGCAAACCATTCTACTTTATCCCAACGCCGCAAGGAGGCATAGGTATTGGCCAAGTCTCTTAAGGCATCCAGTTGGTCTGCTTCACCCAGTCGGTCCACAAAGCTTTCGAAATGTGTGGCTGCCCATAAGTTTTCGTCCTGGTCATCGCCAACGGCAATCGTAAATAAACGGTATTGGCAGAGCGCCAGACGCTCTGAATGTTGGTACTTTTCACTTTCCGAAACATTTTTATAAATAATTGCCGCAGCCTCGAACTTACCTTCACTGAATAATTCTTCTGCTGTCTCAAACAAAGCTGGGGCGTATATGAGATAGTCCATCATAAACTCCACGACTTGCTTAATACAATCCAGTTTGTTCAGCTCTGCACAGCGATGCAAAAAGGGGCGAACCCGTCGCCAATTCGGTGCCGTATTCCGTATAAATTCATCAATGTATAACTCATAGAGGCTTCCTTCTTCAAGCCCCATGCCTGCACCAATCCGATCCAACAGCAGCATCGCAATCGGACGATTACCGTTAATAATGGCACTGATCGTTCCTGCATTAATACCTGTGTTCTCCCCAAACTTACTAATCGTAATTCCTTCTCGTCTGATGTACTGCTCCAGCTCTGCGCGAATTGTGGTTGTTTCCTTCAAATCAGGCACCCCCAGGGATTACTTGCATGATTACAATACAAAAAAAGAAAATTCCCGTGAATATTCCCTTAATTATACAAAAGAAAGCCCACTTAGCCAACCGCTCAAGTAAATTTATATCAGAAAATTCAATAATTCTCCGAATTGCCGTATACTACGGGGAGGTGAGCCGAACAGCTACACCCAATCGGTACGCAGGAAAGGATGCGACAAATGGACAACACCCCTACAACAGAACAAGAGATTGCACAATGGATGGTCGCGCAGATCCGTGAAGTGGGCACCCTGAAACAAGAAGATGCAATTGCATATGTACGCTCTGAGTATGGAGAGCAGTATGTGTTTATAAGCGAGCATGGTCATGTATCTCTGGAAAAAGAAATCAAAAAAGCATTCCGCAAGCTTCATGGTGGCAGAATTGCATGGGATCGTGACGGATTTCTCTGGGCCTGGACTTAACAAGCAAAGCATCTGCCCTAGGCAGGTGTTTTTTTAATCATTTATCCATATATCCTCTGGAGTCGGTTAATTTCTTCCTTCACAAACTGTCGGAGTACTGCAGGCTCCACAACTTCAACCCTACCGATCCAATCCATAGCATCGCGACAAGCCGCTTCATAACTATACATGTTGACCGTTAGAATGAAATGATTGCCTTCCTGTACAGACTGGATGATTTCCATTCTTTTCGCTATAATTCCCGCTTGCTTCTTATTCGTTCGGATCAAAACGGGATAGTATTCTTTCTCTGTACAAAGCTGCTTAAACGCGGTTTCTTGCCTCATCCAATGATGTTCCAGCGAAAAATCCACCGGAACCTCAAAGACTTCCGTAGACGGCTGAACCTCCCTGATTCGCTCACATTTAAAGGTCCGAATCTCCTGCCCAACTTCACAGAAGGCAATGAGATACCAATCTCCTTTTTTCACCACAAGTCCATAGGGATGCACATGACGGGAAGAACAGATTCCGTCAGCCTTCTCATATTGAATGGTTATTTTATGGGACCCCCACACTGCAGCTCTTACGGATTCAAGACAAGGAATTGCTATACGTTCCGTCCACCACGGCGTATCATCAAAATAAAACCGCGCTTTGGCTTTCTTAATATCGGACTGATACGGGTCTGGCATCGTCTGTTCCAGTTTGAGCAGAGCATTCTTTAACTTCAAACCCGATTCGGTGGGCCCGCCTGTATAAATGCCCATCCCTGTTAAATACAACTGAATGACATCCCCGCCATTCAACTGTTTCAGGTTCGCCGTATAACCCTCCATTAAATAAATTCCGCCCTTCGGTCCGGATGCGGTAACAATCGGAACGCCGGCTTCAGCCAGGAGGTCGATATCCCTGTAAATGGAGCGTACAGAGGTTTCCAGTGCCAACGCCAATTCCTTGGCCTTCATTCTCCCTCTAGATTCGATACATAATAAAATCGCGATTAAACGATGCAGTCTCACAATCATACCTCCACAATAGATGGTTAACCCGAATTGAAAAGATGATGCAAAGATTGTTGACACCCTGTTGGCAGCAATAGGTGTGTATCATAGAAGTAAAGGGGTGTAATGGATGATGAATATTGGAATATTGGGGACGGGATTCGGCGCATATCATGCCTCATTGTTAAACAACCATCCCAAGGTAAACAGAATCATGGTATTTGGAAGGAACGAAACCAAGCTGCAAAAGCTGAAAGAGGAGCTAAACGTAGAAGTCACACAAAATATAGAGGATATTCTGCTGGATCCAGACGTGGATATCGTCGATCTATGCCTGCCCTCCCACCTGCATAGGTCATATGCTGTGGATGCGCTAAAGCACGGTAAGCATGTATTTTGTGAAACACCCGTTTGCTTTAATCTCGAAGACGCTCTTCTTATGCAACAAGCTGCGGAGCAATATGGCAAAAAGATTCTGGTCAACCAGTTCATTAAGTTTGATCCCGCCTATACCTATCTGTATGAGGCATACCGCCAACAGAAGTACGGAAAGCTTATCTCCTTATCTTTGAAAAGAGAAACGCCTCCTCTGTGGGGGGATCTTGGACTAAGCTCCATCCCTACTCAGTTCATGATTCATGAACTGGATTTACTGACCTGGCTATTAGGCCCCTGTGATCCATGTACAGTCTGGGGTACAGAAGTTACCCATCCTGAACAAGCACAGGTTCGTGCTTACTTTCAGCATCGGGATACATTCACAGAAGTCATCGCCTCATCCCACATGCCGGGAAGCTACCCCTTCACAGTGGCCTATGAAGCTTATTTCGAAAAGGCCAAGCTGGTATTTCATGAAAGCGACGAAAACGATCTTATACCTACCGCATTATATGAGTATACCGCATCAGGACAGCAAAAAATCAACCTCGAATCTGCCAATCCATACGAAAAAAGTTTGGATCATGCACTTGAATGCTTTGGTGGACATTCGGAAAGCCTGATTCCACTGGAATCGGCTGTACAAGCGCTGAAAGTGGCTATTGAGATTAAAAGCAGACTGGGGCAAGGCCAGCGTTAACCCGGTATCTACGGAAATCAGCTTCCTATAAGGAAGCTGTATCCGCAGGCAGGGAAACTTCGTCTGCGTAGTTCGTTGCCATAATCTTGGCTACCCCGGCCGGATCGGTCGTCTGCCCCAACGCCCACATCATTTTCGTCACCAGCGCTTCCGTTGTCATGTCATACCCCGGAATAACCCCCTTCTCCAGTACCTTTTGCCCCACTTCGTAAATCGTCAAATCCCCGCCCTCATAAGGACATTGAGTAGTCACGACAATACTCATACCGTCCTTCATCAGTTCCTCGATTTTACTGATCAGGCTTCTTTCTTTAAAAGGGACGCCACCCATACCAAAGCCCTCAATGACGATACCTTTATAGCCCAAGCCCTGAATGGCATCGAAAATCGCCGGATTCGTACCCGGAATCAGCCTGAGCAGAAATACTTCGGAAGCATACCCGTCGTTGTATGGATGACGAACGGTACTGCGATTTGCAAATACGCCCTCCGTATAGACCACCTTACCGTTCTCCACGAGGCCAATGTACGGATAGTTAATACTCTCAAAGGCGTTATAGCTGCGTGTTCTGATTTTCGAGCTACGGCTACCATTGATAATTTTGCCGTTAAACACGACAAAAACCCCAGCCACCTCGCCACATGCGGTCAGGAATGAGTCAATTACATTTTTTTTGGAATCGCTGTGCTCCGCCAAAATGGAAACTTGTGAACCTGTCACAACGACGGGTTTGTCTACGGTTCCCAGCATGAAACTCAAGGCTGAAGCCGTATAAGCCATCGTATCCGTACCGTGTGCAATGACAATGCCGTCGTACTGATCGAGCGAACGATGTACCATCCGGGCGATGGAAGCCCAATCCTCTGGTTGTGTATTTGTGCTATCAATGCTCATCAGATTATGGGCATCAATCTCGCAAATCTCCTTCAGCTCCGGAATTTCCGCCAAAATATTTTCAGCCGATTGGGTCGGTGTCAGGCCGTTTTCCTGATAGGAGGAAGAAATGGTCCCTCCGGTATTAATGAACAAAACCTTTTTCATATGCCAATGTTCCTTCCCGATTACATCTTCACTGTATTGTTCTTAGAATTTATCATGAATAAGTGTGATAAGCTACTTTGCAATGGAAAAGAATTTGGGATATGAGGAGCCAAAAAAAGCACGACAAACAAGCGCGGGCTTTCCTGCCTCCTGCGACTTGTCTAACGTGCTTTTTACTATAGGTGCAATAACTCTACAGCGCTGCACATACCTATAACCCATCCACGTACTTCTTATGGGGATACAGGCTGCTCCTGTGGCGCTCTCTGTACCAACGCTTTGCCCAGGAACTGCCGTGTCCGTTCTTCCTTCGGATTGGTGAAAAACTGCTCCACGGGTCCCTGCTCCACGATCACGCCATGCTCCATCAGCACAACCCGATCCGCTACATCTCTCGCAAAACCAAGCTCATGCGTGACAATAATCATCGTATTGCCTTCACTCGCCACCTTTTGGATCACGGACAGCACTTCATCCACCAGTTCAGGATCAAGTGAGGATGTCGGTTCATCGAACAACAACACCTGCGGATTTAGTGCCAAAGCACGGGCAATCGCAACTCGCTGCTGCTGTCCACCCGAAAGCTGGGCAGGATAATAGGTCATACGATCCTTTAACCCGACCTTTTCCAAAATGCCTTCACTGATCTCTCTCGCCTGCTTACGATCCAGCTTTTTCACACTGGTCAGACCAATCATCACATTGTGGAGTGCATTCAAATTTTTAAACAACTGATATTGCTGAAATACCATTGCCGTTGCCATCCGTAGTCCGAGAATGTCCTTTTTTCCCGCCTTAGCGGCATCGACCTTTACATCGTCAATTTCAATGACTCCGCTGGTCGGCTGCTCCAAAAAATTAATGCTGCGCAGCAACGTGGACTTCCCCGATCCGCTTGGGCCCAGGATCACCACGACTTCTCCCTTGCCTACCGTCAGGTCTATGCCCTTCAACACGTGATGCTGTCCAAAATGCTTATGAATTTGATGAAGCTTGATCATGCTCTTACTCACTTCTTTCGTAAATTCGAATACGCTTCTCCAGCACGACAAGCCCGCGCTCAATAATAATGCACACCAACCAGTAAATCAGGGACACCGCAACATATACCTCAAAAAAAGCCAACGCCCGCGCGCCCATAATTTTAGCCTGTCCCATCATATCGACGACACCGATCATAAAAATAAAAGACGTATCCTTCACCGTACTGATCAGCGTGTTTCCCAGATTGGGCAAAGCCACCGTCAACGCCTGCGGCAATACAATTTTGAGCATAATTTGTGTTTGGCTCATGCCGATGGAATTAGCTGCCTCAAATTGTCCCCGGTCGACTGAATGAATCGCCGCCCGGAACGTCTCCGACAGATAACCCCCGAGATTTAGTGAAAATGACAACAATGCGAAAACCTCGGGTGGAATCACGTAGATATTTAATTGCTGTAAGAAACCGTATTCGCTCTGAAAATAATATAAAAACTTGGGTATTCCATAATATACGAGAAACAGCTGCACAATGAGCGGTGTTCCCCGGATGTAGGAGACATACAGCGTAGACAGTTGCGCCAAGACAGGCACCTTGTATATCCGAATTAACGCCGTTGCCAACCCGATAATCGTACCCAGCAGCATGGACAAAAATGCAATCCATAGCGTAACGGGTAGATACTCAACGATCCGGGGAAGGCTTTTCAGCATATAATCAAGGTCAAACAGCTTTTCCATAGGAACCTCACTTTACCCTTTACATTGTTGTTACTGCGGGATATATTCCCCACCTGTCCATTGTTCAGACAATTTTTTCAGTGTTCCGTCCGTTTTCAACTCTTTAATAATCGGGTCGATTTTAGCTTTCAGCTCTTCGCCCTGCTTATCCTTTTTGAACACCAGATTGATATCATCCGTTTGCACAGGATCACCTATCGCTTCGACCTGCAAACCTTCCTTCTTGATCGTAGCAGCCGTCATGACTGGATCATTCACATAAGCGTCCACCCGGCCATTTTGTACGTCTTGAAGGTTATCGGACGAAGTGCCTGTATCATTGTATTTCAAAATAATTTTATTCCCATTCTTCGCATTATATTGTTCCAGCAATTGTGTGTAGGAATCGCCTACTGATGCGGCTACCTTCTTGCCTTCCAAATCCTTGAGAGAGTGTATATCCGTTCTGCCTTTTTTCACAACAATGACGGATTGTGCCTGAAAGTAGGATTCATCCGAGAACAAATATTTTTGCTCGCGCTCAGGATTTTTGGCGATTTCATCTGCTACGACCTGAATCTTGTTCGATTCCAGCGCCATGAAAATTCCGTCCCAGCCAGAAGGTACAAACTCAAACTTGTAGCCGTCCAGCTTCTTGTCGATCTCCTTGACTACTTCCACATCGTACCCGGTCAGCTCGTTTTTTTCATTCGTAAAAGCAAACGGAGGGTAGTCATTTTGTGTGCCTACATAGATTACCTTATCCCCCGATGCCGCATCCTTCGAGGAACATCCACTCAAGGCACCCGTTAATAACACAAGAGATAGGCCAATCGCTGCTACCAAAGCAGATTTCTTCATATATGACATCCCCTTTTTAATATCCAAGTAATTTACTATGATTTTATATTATAACGGGTTATTCAAATAATACAACAAGTAAATTTCATTTCGATTATTTATCCATATGTTGCACAAAAAAAGGACCCTTGCGGGTCCACTGTTATCCATGAAGCGGAAAACGCTCTGCTGGATGTTCCGGCAAAATGGACGAGATCAACCGTCGTACAGCCGGATGAGCAGATTCAAAAATCTGATCCTTCTCATCACAGCGCTCAATCAATCTTCCCTGCTCCATCACAGCAATGCCATCACAGACGGCATATGCCGCCCGAATATCATGCGTGATGAACAGATATGACAATCCAAACGAAGACTTCAGTTCTCCCAGCAGGGATAAAATATGCATCTGGTGAACCATATCGAGGCTGCTGACGGACTCATCCAGCACGATCAGCTTTGGTTTGAGCGCAATCGCCCGTGCAATGTTGATCCGCTGTAATTGTCCGCCGCTGAATTGATGCGGATATTTAATCCGATCTTCCGGCTTGAGGCCGACCCGTTCCAGCAGACTTTCGACCGTTCTTTTTTGTTCCTGCACCGATAACCGTTCGTAATTGTCCAATGGCTCACCAATAATCTGCCCGGCGGTCATTCGGGGATTTACAGCAGAGTAGCAGTCCTGAAATACGACCTGCATATCCCGTCGCAGTCCCCTGCGGACTTGGGGGCTCGCATTATAAATGTCCTGTCCCTGGAACAGCACCTGACCCTCCTGCGGCTTCTCCAGCCCCAGAATAACCTTGCCCAGCGTGCTTTTACCGGCTCCGCTGGTACCAAGTAAGCCTAGGCAAAACCCACTTTCTATAGTAAGCGAAACGTTAGCCAACACAGGAGGACGTGGTTCAGAGCGGCCCAGCCATTTGCGCCTTCCATAGCTATGAGTTACTTTCTTCACTTGTAGCATGCGCATTCGCTCCCCTTTTGAAAGTGTAACCGTCGAACAGGCGACTAACCACCTACCTGATTTATGCCCCGAATGGACAACTTGGGTCTGACATGCAGCAGCATTTTCGTATATTCATCCTGCGGGTGATCGAATAACTGATGGACCTCAGCCTGCTCAACAATACGACCCTGCTGCATGACAGCCACTTCATCCGCCAATTGGGAAATGACGCCCAGATCATGCGAGATCAGCAAAATGGACGTATTGTATTCCGTACGCAAGCGATCCAGCTCTCTTAGCACCTGTAGCTGATTGACCACATCGAGCGCCGTCGTTGGTTCATCGGCAATAACCACTGCTGGCCGCAGGCACATGGAAATGGCGATCATGACTCGTTGCAGCATCCCGCCGCTCAACTGAAACGAATAACGCTTCATCAGCTTGGCTGGATCGGGCAGATTCATATTTTCCAGAGCCGTTATGGCAAGTTCATGGGCCTGTCGTTTGGTTAATCCGGTGTGCGTGCGGACCGTTTCCATAAACTGAGCTCCAATCGTATACACTGGCGTAAAAGCGCTCATCGGATTTTGCATAATAAACGCGATTTCCTTGCCCCGAATACGGCGCATCTCCTCGGCCACCATTCCGTTCAGCTCACGCCCGTTCAGACGGACACTACCTTCCACGTCCATCGTCTGGCGATCCAGCAGTTGGAGCAACGCTTTACAAGTCACTGTTTTGCCGCTTCCACTCTCGCCGACAAGACCCAGTACCTGTCCCTTTTTCAGCTCAAAATGAGTTGGCTCCAGCAGAGATACCGCCCCGGCACCGGTTTTGAGCTTCACCTGTAAGCCGCTGACCTCCAGCACCTTCTCCCTGTCGTCCATCGTTGTAACTCACTCCTGTTTTACTGACGTTTGGCAATTCCGTATCGGTCGGACAGCGCCTCCCCCAATATATTGAAGGCCATCACCACCACCAGAATCATAACCCCCGGATAGATCATTAATTCCGGATGACTGCGAATGTATCCCGTTCCCTCATGAATCATCGCTCCCCATTCGGGGGTCGGCGGCTGAATGCCTAGACCAAGGAACGACAACGCGGAAATATCCATGATCGCCCAACCCATTTCCAGTGTACCAATGACCACAATCGGCCGCAGCACATTCGGAATAATATGCCGCCGGATAATGGCCCCTGAGGAGGACCCGCTAATCCTTGCAGCAGCTATAAAATTCCGTTCTTTCAGACTGACGACCATATTGCGGCACATTCTGGCATAATACACCCACTGCACCATCATCAAGGCAAGCAGCACCTGCATGAGGCCCGGCCCAAAAATACCGACAATGCCCAGCACAAGCACCAAATTCGGAAACGCCATAATACCTTCGCAAAACCGCATCAACACACTATCGACCCAGCCACCTACATAACCTGCAAGCGACCCGACCACAACGCCGATGCTAAGCGAGGACAGGAAAATTAATGTCGCAAAACCGAGGGAAATCCGCGCTCCATACAGCAACCGGGATAAATTGCACCGACCCAAATGATCGGTCCCCAGCCAGTATTCTTTCGAAGGTCCCTCCAGCTTGTGCAGTAAATTGACTTTAACCGGATCATGGGGAGCCAGCCAAGGAGCTAGCGCCATAATGATAAAAAGAGCAGCCAGTACGACAGAGCAGACCACGATTACCTTTTGACCTTTGAACATTGTACGCAACCTTATCATCACTGCTCTGCTCGTCCCTTCGATGAAATTCGGGGGTCCATATACAAATGCACCAGATCAACAAGCAAATTGCATACGATGAACAGGCATGCCGCCAAAAACACATAGCATTGTATGACGGGAATATCCCGGTTAAAAATCGCTTCCACAAAATAACGGCCAAACCCGGGCCATGAAAACACCTGCTCCACAATAATTGTTCCGGTCAGAAGCTTGCCCAGATTCATACCCAGACTTGTAATCAGTGGAGCAATGGCAATTTTCAGTACATGCTTGAGCATAATCACCTGCTCATGAATCCCTCTAGTTCTGGCATACTGCACATACGTTTCCTGAAGCTGCTCCAACACACTGGAACGCAGCAGGCGCGTATATAAAGCAATCAGAACCAGCGACAGGGTCACCGTGGGCAACACCAGATGCTGCCACGTTCCTCGCCCCTCTACAGGGAGCCAATCCAATCGGACAGAGAAAAAGAAGATTAACAAATATCCCAGCCAAAACTGGGGTATAGATGCGCCAAAATATGAAATTCCTCGACTAAGCATGTCGATCCATCCATTTTTACGCATCGCCGCCAGCACGCCCAGTGGAATACTCACCACAATAGATAGCACCATACTGCTCACAGCCAATTCAAAAGTGGCGGGCAGCCGAACCTTGACCTCATCCCACACCGGCTTGTTGGTCAGATACGAAGTACCAAAGTCCAATTGACTGATTCTTTGAAGTGTATGCATATACTGCGTCAGCAAAGGCTGATCCAGCCCGAACTCATGTCTTTTCTGCTCCAGAATCTCTGGAGTAGGATAAATATGAGCAGCCGTCAAATAGGCCTCGGCCGGATCAACTGGTGAAATATGAATCAGTGCAAAGGTAACGAGGGTGGCAAAGAGAACAATAGGAATGACCGCTACCATTCGCTTCCCGATATAGCTGATCATGAGTTGTCCTCCTATCCTGTAAACTACCGTTACCTATCGGCTTCAGCTACTTTCCGATTTCAATTCCCTCAAACGGATTTTCATCCCGATTAGCCGGGAATACAAAGTTTGTAATCTTTTTCTGGTACACTGCCGTTTTCTTAATATAAGAAATAGGCACAATGGCAGATTGCTCCTGAAGCGTCTTCAGAATCGAAGCATACAGCTCTTGACGCTTGGTTTCATCTGTCGATGAGAGCGCTTCGTGTACTTGCTGATCCAGGTCTTTCTTCATCGGAAGGGCACTCAGCACCTCGGAAATTCCGAAGCTCTTCTTGGCAATGACATTAATAAAGGAGTGCGGATCATAAGGCGCACCATAGTTGTACCAGAAGTACAGATCAAACTGGTTGGATCTAAGGCGCTTAATTTGAACCGTCAGCTCCAGTCCGGTCAGGTTCACTTTGACACCCAATTCTCCCCATTCAGCCTGAATGGTTTCAGCCATCGCCTTTTGGATCGGATCAGTCTTATCAAAAATCAGCTCAAAATCCAGCTGTTGTCCGTCTTTTTCCCGTACTGTACCGCCTGCGGGCAGCTTCCAGCCAGCCTCATCCAGCAACGATTTGGATTTTTCCACATCATAGCCAACAGGCTGTAAGTTTACATTCGTATACGGATAGTTTTTGGATAAAACCGTATCCGCTGTTTCCTCCAGCCCCGAGGTTACACCTTCCACCATTGCCTGCTTGTTAAAGCCATGTTGGAGTGCCAGGCGTACCCGAAGGTCTGCCAGCTTGGGATTGGATGAGTTGAGTAACAGGCTTCTCGTACCGACAGGCTCGGACAGCGTGGTAACATACTGATTCGTGTCGCGAAGCTGTTTGAAAGCATCCAGACTAATGACACCCTCTCCATAAATCAGATCCAGATCGCCTTTTTCAAAGGCCATTACACGGGTTTCGCCATCGGGAATGATTTTTACCGTAATTTTATCCACCTTTGGTGCAGTGCCCCAATAATTTGGATTACGCTTAAAGGTTGCATATTCATCTTGCTTGTATTCATCCAGCATCCAAGGTCCTGTACCTACAGGTTTCTTGATTCCTTTGGACGTATCTCCATCATCCGGGAACCCCGCTTCACCCAGAAAACGGAACGGGCGAACGACAGACAAATCCTGAAGCACTGGGTAGTATGGTTCTTTGAGTGTCATTCGGAAGGTGCTGTCATCTACAGCTTCAGTTTTGTCGAGAACGCCTACTATACCAAGCCAGCTGTGCGTCTTCTCATTTTTCATAATAGCGTCAAAGTTCTTTTTGACAATGGCCGCATTAAATAGCGTTCCATCCGAAAATTTCACACCTTTGCGTAGCTTAAACGTATATATTTTGCCGTCCTTGGAAATAGTCCAGGATTCAGCCAAAGCAGGCTCCAGCTTGCCTCCTTGCTTGTAGCTGACTAACGGCTCATAAACCATGGATTGTGCAAAAAGTTGGGAAGGATTGTATACGTGAGGATTCATCGTACCAATGTCACGCGGCCACGATAGCGTGATCGACTTTTCATTGGCAGCTCCGTCAGTAGAGGTGGATGCAGGGGTGTTTTCCTGCTTCGCGCAGCCCAAAACAACGGATAATAAGAGGAGCGCCACCAACATAAGGGTGGCAGTCTTGCGGTGTCGAACGGACATCAATGTATTTCCCCTTTTCTATATATGTGATAATGATTATCATAATCATATTTAGAATAGGTACCATGTTCTATTTTGTCAACAATATTCGGCAAGCAATCCTCTTATTTATTTTAAATTTGTATAATATCAAATTTATGGATTAATTCTCCAACGCTTGAAACAGAGTACGCGTGTACTCATGCTGTAACAAGTCTTCATCCCATTCCTTAAATATTTCCACGATCTCCCCCTGAACCATGACGGCAACTCGATCACAAAACTGACGAGTAGATTGGAGATCATGAGTGATGAATAGGTAGGACAACTGACGCTCCATCTGCATTCTCTTGAGCATGTCCAGTACAGAAGACTGCGTTGTCGTATCCAGATTGGCGATCGATTCATCGAACAAGATAATATCCGGCTCCACCGCCAACGCTCGGGCAATACATACCCGCTGTTTTTGCCCGCCACTCAGCTGTGCTGGGTATTTTTCCAGACTGTCAGCCTCCATTCCTACTGATTCCAATAGAGACAGACAAATATCCAGCGCCTGCGCTTTTCGTCCGGGAAAATAATTGTGGATTGGCTCCTCCAAAATATCTCGAATGGTCATACGGGGATGCAATGAGGAGGACGAATCCTGTGCAACCAACTGGATTCGCTTGTACAGCTGAACATCCTTCATCTTTCCAAAATGTATAGGCTGATGATCCAGCCAAATCTCCCCTGAGGTCAACGACTCCAGCCCTAGAATACATTGTGCCAGCGTGCTTTTGCCACTTCCACTTTCTCCAACCAATCCAAGACACTCCCCCTGCCATAACTCCAGACTCACCTTCTTCACGGCCTGCTCGCTATCTTGCGTGCTGAACCAGCCTTTTCTCCGTTTGCGGACAGGGTATGCTTTGGTCACATTCTTCAATTCCAGCATCACTGGTGCATCCTTCCTTCCGGGCTCATCTCCAACACTCGATCTGCTATGCGGCTCATACCTTGGCGATCATGTGAAATCAACAATATGGTGAGATCAAAGTCTTCTCTCAATTGTTGCAGCAATGCCAAAACCTTGTCGCGGTTGATAACATCCAACGCCGTAGTAGGCTCATCGGCAATAAAAAGGCTTGGACCTGAGCTTAACATTGCAGCCAGCAGCACCCTTTGACACATGCCTCCGCTTAGTTCAAAAGGATATGACGACAAAATATGCTCAGGATCTGTAAACCCAACCTTGCGGAGCAGAGAGCGCAAATAGGCCTCCCGCACTGGAGTAGCGCCTCCTCTGGCTATCTCCATGGCACGGATCAGCATCTGCCGCATCCGTGGCAGCACGCCCAGCGGGTGGACTTGCTGCGGTGCAGTGTGGGATGGGGCAGCACCAGCGTGCCCCGGCTCCATCTGGTCGTGCGGCATCCGACGCCGCCCGTGCAGTCTAAGCGTATCCATCAGCTGGGCGCGGACAGTCCGGATCGGATTCAACCCGCTCAGCGATTGTTGAATGAGCAGGGCAATATCCTCTCGGCGCAGCCTTTGCCAGCGCCGTTCCTGGAACGGGAGAATGTCTTCCCCGTTATAGTAGATACGCCCTTGCGTAACACCGATACCTGGCTCCAGCATGCCTGCGATTGCGTGTGCGGTCAGACTCTTGCCGCATCCGCTCGGTCCGGTCAGGGCCACAATCTCCCCTGAATATATGGAAAAGCTCACATCCCGCAGCAGTGGTTTGCTCCCACTTCCGCTTGCTCCTACGCCTGTGCGGCAGATTTCCAAATGTTCCACGTGTAACAACGGTTTTCGCCCTGCCACTTGTTCTATCGTATCCTTGCCCCCAAGGGCTATTTGATCTCCCACTATTTGGCCGCCCCCTTTTCCGAAAAGCGGTCTCCCAAAAGCTGGCAGGCAAGTACGAACAGCATAATCGCCAAGCCCGGGAAAATCATGACATGCGGAGCCACCTGAAAATACGAGGTTGCATCATGCAGCATCACGCCCCACTCTGGCTTGGGCGGCTGTACACCCAGTCCAAGAAAGGATAGCCCCGCGATCATCAGCACCACGCGTCCGATATCCCATACCGCATAAACCAACAACTGCGGCAACGCTTGTGGCAATACATAACGTCTCAGTATACGTACGTGTGAATTGCCGGATAAACGGGCATACCGAACGTAGTCCTCCTGACAGGCTTTTTGAACCAGACTACGGATATACCGGACATAGCCCGCCCACCGTACCGCAATAATCGCAAGGGTCATGTTAACAAAACCCGGGCCCAAAATGCCCACAATTGCCACCGTTAAAATAATATCAGGAAAAGCCAATACGCCATCAATTCCCCGCATGATCAGCTGATCTACACGTCCACGCACATAACCAATGAGCAACCCTATAGGCAGACTAAAGCACAGCGTAGCTACAGTAATTGCACATGCGATTAGCACGCTCGTCCGTATCCCGTAAATTAGCCGTGACAGCACATCCCGACCCAGATGATCCGTACCGAAAGGATATTTCCGACTGGGTGGTGCCAGACGGTTCAAAAGATCCACTTGAAGAGGATCATGAGGAGCGACCCATGGAGCCAATAACCCAAGCAGCACGATCAGACCAAACAGTACGCCTCCTGCCAGCAAGCTCCCTTGAAAGGAAAGCCGTATCTTTTTCATTTTCAGCTTCCCCCTTAACGCAAACGTAGCCTCGGATCTATCGCCGTCTGGACCACATCCACCAAACACTGAACTCCTACAATTAAAAATACGGCAAAAATAACATACCCCTGAATCACCGGATAATCTCGCTGTGTAATTGCATCTATAAAATACTTGCCCAACCCCGGCCATGAAAAAATGGTCTCTACGATGACATTACCTGCCAGCATAAATGATAGATTGGTACCTAGCAGTGTAATTATAGGCAGAACCGCATGCTTAAATATCTCAAAAAACAGGATATGCATTCGGGAAAAGCCTCGAGCCTTCGCTGCTTTCACAAAATTCCGGTCACCCAGCTCTAGCATTTGAGCGCGTAGTACACGGGCTTGCACAGCTCCCAAACCTGCACCAAGAGTCAGCGCAGGGAGCACTAAATGTGTCCAATCCTCCCTTCCCATGGATGGGAGCCAGCCCAAGCGAACGGAGAATAGATAGATCAACAGAAACCCAAGCCAAAAAGAGGGGATCGACGATCCCAGCAGGGCAAACAGCCTACCCAGGCGATCCAGTGGACCGCTGATTTTTAGCGAGGCAGCCAGCCCCAACCCCAGCGTAAGCACCGTCATGACGGCAAAGCCCGCAGCAGCTAGCTCCACAGTAGCAGGCAGTCTGTTCCACAGTTCGGCTAGCACGGATTCCTTGGATACATACGAGGTGCCCCAATGCCCTGTGAACACATCCCGCAGCCAGTTCACATATTGAATATGAAACGGTTCGTTTAAGCCCAGTTCCTGCCGTAGCGTCGTCAACGCCTCCTCAGAGGCAGGGACATTATGCGCGGTGAGCAAAATGGTAGCAGGGTCTCCAGGAGCCAGGCGCATCAGTACAAAAGTCAGCGTGGATACAACGAATACAATGATGAGCAGCTGCGCCACACGTTCCAGTATAAAACGAATCATAGGATACGCCGCTCGTTATTCCGCAATATCGGATTGCGCTGTAATGTAGTAATACTCGATCGGATGGGGTGTAAAACCCTCTACCCCTTTTTTCACACCAAACACATTGTCAGGATGCACAATGAACGACTGTGGCAAATCCGTATTGATGATATCCAGCGCTTGTAGTGTCACGGCATTACGCTGCGCTGTATCCTTCGCCAGCTTCAAGCTGTTAAGAATACTCTCTAGCGGTTTGGAACTATAACGGCTTACATTGGCTTCGCTTTTCGAAAAATAAAACATGTCCATAAAATATTGCGGCTCTCCTGTATGAGCAGTAAGCATACTGTACATAGCAAAATCCCAATCGTTTTTGGTCAACGCCTCGTCGATATTTTCCACCTTGCGAATCTTGACCTGGATTCCCTCTTTTAGCAATTGGCTTTGGATGACCTCAGCCATAACAGAGAGTTCCGGACGCTGAGGAAAAGTCAGCAGCGTAACCTCGAACGGCTTGCCTTGCTTAGTCCATGTCCCTTGGGCGTCCTTCTGCCAGCCATCCTTCGTTAACAGCTGATCCGCCGTTCCGTCCAGCGCTTTACGCTCAACTTTACCGAAGGGAAGAATGCTCGGGAACGGACTGCTTGCTTCCGTACCGAAGCCTCTCATGACGGCGCTCACAATCGATGTGCGCGGAATCAGGCTGTCCACCACCTTACGGTTCGCCGCATCCTCGAATACTGGCGATTCCATATTGTACACGATCATATGGGTGCGCAAGGAGGGAGCCGACAGCACTTGTAGCTTGTCGTTCTTTTTCAGTACCTCTGCGTTATCAACCGGAATATCCGTCGCTACGTCCACCTCGCCGGATTGCAGCGCCATCAGACGCGAATTCCCGTCCGTAATGAACTTCATCGTCGCTTCAGCCAGTCGTGCCTTCTCGCCCCAATATCCGTCATAACGCTCTACGACCAACGATTGGTCCTTGTTGAACGCTTTAATTTTAAAGGCGCCTGTCATTGCTGGGTAACTCTGCTCATCTTTCATCGATGCCACATCCAGTACAATCGTCGATGGATCAGCTAGATTGGACACCAGCGCCGCGTTCGGCTGGTTTGTCGTGATTTTCAAGGCCAGCGGGCCGCTTACATCAATGGACTTCACATTCAGTAAATCCTTTGCCAGATGGCTTTTCTCGATAGAGCGCAGCAAAGACGCTTTTACACCTGCTGCATCCATACTCTTTCCATCATGAAAAGTGACTTTATCCTGCAAGCTGAACGTCCAAACTGTAGGACTATCCTGCTTCCACTCCTTTGCCAGCCAAGCCACAGGCTCCAGCTTTTCATTCAAACGTACCAGTGTCTCACCTGCACCGGATCGCATCACATCCCAGCTATTATCTCCGTGCGGGTCAACGCCTGACGGTTTCCATGTATACGCCATTATCAGCTTTTTACCTGTCGCTGTTTGTTGTGCTGACGCGTTTTCACCTTTGCCGGAGCTATCCGACGTCTTATTGCTGGCACATCCCGAAAGAGCCATAACTGCCAGCAACAGCATCCCCCCTGTACATATCAACCATGAACGCCTGCTACGATTGCTAATCATTCAATGAATCCCCCTCTATCTTGTAAAATCATATAAACCTAACGCAAAACGCGAAAAAAGCATTCCGGACCACTTGATCAGCAGTCAGAAATGCTTTCATTATAAAATGTCAAAACTCACCTCGAAGCCAGCTCCAAAAACATAGAAGGGATCAGATCGGTTTCAGACATTCTGTATGCAGCACGCCTAACCACCTCCCCAGCATCCCGTGGGTCTGACAGTGATGTCAAAACAGGCAGGTCTCCTGACTCCAGGCGTATCTTTCAGGCCTTCCCGGTTCTTCACAGTTCCAGTGGCTGTTCTGAAAGCTCCAGCAGTATCCTGCTGATGCCTGTATACAGTGGCGGGTCCGTGTCGGAATCTACCGAACTTCCCTTTTAAGTGAACACGCTCAACAACTATCCACATGGTCTCAACAAAACCCCGTACATAGAGTCGTCCGGCTCACACCTGTTTTCTTCCTTTATTTCTTTCCATTACGATCTTATTTTGTTGTCACAGGCTTGTCAATAAATGCTGCACAATAATTTAAATTTGAACGATGTGGCGAGAATGAAGGTGATGTCTATTCATTGCGTGCACGAAATGAACGTGCTAAAATTAGGTATATAGATAATCATCGTGTCCGTATACTAAAAAGAGTCTTCGCCGCGCCAACGGCAAAGACTCTTAGGACTTGAAAGGCTGTGGATCACCCACGGCGCGCTGCATAACTAATGGTTAATGCAAACGAAACCCACCGTTAGGGGCCAACCTAATTACGCGGTGGGTTTTCGCTTGTTCCGAAATTTCCGACGTAGCCAGCGATAAAGTTTACGAATGCTAAACACCAGGCTTAGTAACGTAACCATCCAACGCAACACATCGTAGCACGACACAAGTGTGACCATCGGCTTCACCCCCTTTCGGGAAGCTGCACCGTGGTCCGAAAACATCCACCACTATTCAAAATCCATAAGGTAAATTATACCACTACCTCGCCCACTACTCTAGCAAATTCCTCTAGTAAATAAATCAACTTAAGAGCTAACTTTAGCGCCACTGCACAGTCGGACAGGGTCAATATCTATATGTCCCCAGACGGCAAGGGTTTATTTATCCCTAATCATCAAACCTTCTGTGGAACCTCCTGAACCGTCACGCTTTTGACAGATTCGCCCTGTTTTCTCGTCAAAACGATGTTCAAGACAATCGCTGTAATCGAGCCCGAAACGATACCATTTTGCAACAGCATTTTGGCAAAGCTCGGCAGCTGGTCGAACATTTGTGGCAGAACGGCAGAGCCTAGGCCCACAGCAATGCTGCATGCTGCGATCAGCAGATTGCTTTCCTTCCGCAGATCCACTTCTGACAGAATAGACATGCCTGATGCAGCGACCGAGCCGAACATGACGATCATCGCTCCGCCCAGCACAGCATTAGGAATCACAGTCGTTAAGGCAGCCAGCTTAGGAAGCAAACCAAGAACAACCATGATACCGCCCGCAGCAAAAATAACGTTCCGCGATTTGACGCGTGTGAGTGAAATCAGACCCACATTTTGCGAGAAAGCTGTATAAGGAAACGCGTTAAAAATACCCCCAAGCATAATCGCAAGTCCTTCGGAACGCAGACCATTGACGATCTGCTTCTGCTCCACCTTCTGATCAATTGCTTTGCCAACTGCCAAATAAACGCCTGTAGACTCAACCATACTGACAATATTGACGATAATCATCGTACAAACTGCCATAATGCTAAACTCTGGCTTACCAAAATAAAACGGCTGTGCAACACTCACCCATGAAGCCTCCGCCACGGGAGCAAAATGCACCATTCCCATTCCATAAGCAACCACTGTGCCCGCGAACAACCCAATAAGCACGGAAATCGAGCGCAAAAAGCCTTTTGCCAACCGATTCACAAGCAGAATAACCAGTAGTGTGACTAACGCCAACAGCAAATTACGTGGCTGTCCAAAATCCGCGCTGCCCTGCCCCCCTGCTACATTGTTCATCGCCACCGGAATAAGGGATAGACCGATAATCGTAACCACCGAACCCGTAACCACCGTCGGGAAAAAGCGTAGCAGCTTGCCATACAACGGTGCCGCTAACACCACGAATATACCAGACAAAATAATGGCACCATACGCTGTCGCTAAATTTGAGGTCGAAGCAATCGCGATGATGGGCCCTACTGCCGTAAACGTACAACCTAAAATGACAGGCAGTCTACTACCGAAAAAGCGTGTCCCCATAATCTGTAATAACGTAGCAATCCCGCAAGTGAACAGATCGGCAGCCACCAAATAAGCCATCTGGGCTGGCGTCAGGTGCAATGCTCCCCCTACAATTAGAGGTACAGCAATTGCTCCAGCGTACATCGCCATGACATGCTGGAAGCCCAGCGCGAATAACTTTTGTTTACTTAACATCCCACATTCTCCTTAACGGGAGGAATCACCGCGCCAGCTTCCTCTATAAAATGAACCTCGCCTGGTGCCATGGAAGCGATACGCGCAAGAGAGCGCACAGCAATGCCTCTCTGCTCCAACAGTCCACGACCTTCCTGGAAGCTCTTCTCAATCACACAGCCAACCCCGGCCAGCTCCGCTCCTGCTTCCTTCACAATATCCGTAAGTCCAACCAATGCTGCGCCAGTAGCCAAAAAATCATCTACGATTAGCACATGGTCGCTGGCATCGAGATATTTTTGGGAAATACTCACCTGATAGGTTTCCTGCCGAGTGAATGAATGAACCTCAGCGAAGTATACCTGCTCATTCAGCGTGATTGCCTTCTTTTTCTTCGCATAAATGAACGGGACCCCCAAGGCAATAGCAGTAGCCATAGCAAATTGAATACCACTAGCTTCAATTGTAAGCACCTTGGTGATCGGAGCACTGCCGAAAAGGCGTGCAAACTCCTTACCAATCTCCAATGCTAATGCTGTATCTACCTGATGATTCAAAAATGAATCTACCTTTAATACGGTGTCAGATAAAATTTGTCCCTCTTGACGAATACGTTCCTCCAAAGCTTTCATTATGCGAGTATCGCTCCTTCTGTACTTTAAAATAGTATAAAACCAAAAAAAGGACAGGCTCCCTTGAGTTGTTTCTCAAGTGAAGCCTGTCCTTGGGGTTGTAATCCCTGACGGATTGGCGCACAAATAAATGCCCGCATTCATCCAAAGCCGATGCGCTATCACTCATAGTCGGACGATTACAGTGGTCATCCGGTAGAAACTTTTGGGCCATATCCCCAATATTATACGAGTCATATGAAATTGATATCTTGTATACTACACCCTCTGGCGGGCGGTTTCAAGACTATTTTTCATACAGACGGCGGCATTTGGAGAACCTTCCACAATTGGAATATCGTAAAATCAAATCGACCTTTGTTCAAGGTATATATATTGTGAGGACTTTGCATAATCCTGATTGTAGAAAACAGATAAAAAACAAAAATACATGCAAAACAACATTTAATTTTAATTATAATTTTAGAAAACAAAAATAAAACCACAAATTATACTTCCGTTTATGTTGACTACAAAGAAAAACGGAAGTAGTATGGAGTTAGTTAAGAAAGCAAAAGGCAGACTTTCAGGCTGCCCGTATTTTATCCATGCAAGGAGATTGGGTATGAATAATTATCTTGCTGTTGATATTGGAGCTTCAAGCGGAAGGCTCGTAAGTGCAACTCTGCAAGGTGACCAGCTACACTTGCAAGAGCTTCACCGTTTCAACAACTCCTTTACCGAAAAAAACGGACACGATTACTGGAATATCGACGAACTATTGAATGAGATTATTCAGGGCTTGCAAAAAGCTAAACAGACGGGGATTCACTCCTGTACGCTCGGCATTGATACATGGGCTGTAGATTACGTGCTGCTTGATCAGAAAGGAAACCGCATTCATGAGGTATACGCTTACCGGGATGCACGTACCCTCCATGCGCCCGACAGGCTGCACCAGATCATCAGTCGAGAGGCTGTGTATGAGAAAACAGGCATTCAGGAACTAAACTTTAATACCCTATATCAACTGTTCGTCCATGATCGGGAACAGCTTGCCCGTGCGGATAAAATATTGATGGTCCCCGATTATCTGTACTATCGCCTGACAGGCATCATGATCAATGAAATGACGAATGCGTCCACGATGCAGCTTCTCAACGTGAACACCCGAGAGTTTGATGAAGACCTGCTGTCCCTGCTCCAACTGCGACGCAATCAGTTTTCAGAGCTTGCCGAGCCTGGACGGGTTCTGGGTTCTCTTTTGCCGGAGCTTGTTCAAAAATATGATCTTCCGGACTGTCAGATCATTCTTGCTCCTACTCACGATACTGCATCGGCTGTTGCAGGTGTTCCGTCACAGCGGGAAGAATCTTGGGCCTATATTAGCAGCGGAACGTGGTCACTACTGGGAATGGAACGTTCCAAAGCCTTGAATACCAAGGCAGCCATGCAGGCGAACTACACGAATGAGTGGGGTGCTTACGGTACGTACCGTTTTCTGAAAAATATTATGGGATTGTGGATGATTCAGGAGGTTAGGAGAGAGGGCGGTTCCGCACATAGCTTTGCTGAATTGGCCGAACTGGCTTCAGCAGAGACACCGTTTGTCAGTCTCGTCCTCTGTAACCAGTCATCCTTCTTAAACCCGGATAGTATGACCCTTGAAATCCAGCGATTCTGTGAAGAAACAGGCCAGCCCATCCCCAAGACGCCGGGTTCACTCGCCCGCTGTATTTTCGACAGTCTGGCCTTAAGCTACCGCGATGCCTTACACGAACTGCAACGTTTAACAGACGAAACGATTACCAGATTGTACATTGTCGGCGGAGGCGCTAACAACGAGTTACTATGTCAGCTAACAGCCGATCTCTTGGGAATTGAGGTTCAGGCAGGTCCTTCCGAATCTACGGCCATCGGCAATATTGTCGTGCAATTAATCAGCTCTGGTGCTCTTGAAGATCTCCAAGCTGCTGGCCGAACCATCGCCCGCTCCTTTCCGACTCGGCTATATGAGCCGAAATCGGTGGAAGGCTTGCAAGAACTCCTGGATCGCTGGGAGCGCCTCAAGATACAAGCAACATCCTCTATTCAGATATCTCAATAAAGGAGTAAAGCCATGAATGAAGCTATTGAAGCCAGTTATAACGAAGCGAAAAAGCTGTATGCCCGCCACGGTATTCAAGTTGACGACATTTTACGGAAGCTTTCACAAATCAAAATATCACTGCACTGCTGGCAGGGAGATGATGTTCAGGGATTTCTGTTCAAGGATAAACAGCTTAGCGGGGGGATTGCCGTAACGGGCAGCTACCCGGGCAGAGCAGGCACACCCGATGAGCTGCGTCAGGATTTAGAAAAAGCCCTATCACTTATTCCGGGTCAGCATAAGGTCAATCTGCACGCAATCTATGCGGATACCACAGAACAAGTAGATCTGGATCAACTGGAGCCACGCCATTTTCAGAACTGGGTAGACTGGGCCAAACAGCAAGGGCTCGGGCTTGATTTTAATCCAACTTTGTTCTCCCATCCCAAAGCGGAAGACGGCTTCACACTGAGTCACAAGGATTCGGAAATCCGCGATTTCTGGATCACACACTGCAAAAAATCACGCAGGATTGCAGAGCATTTTGGCAAAGAACTCGGTCAGCCCTGTGTCACAAACCACTGGATGCCGGATGGCTATAAAGATACTCCGGTTGATCGGTTGGCTCCAAGAGAACGTCTGCGTGATGCGCTGGACGAAATTTTCAGCGAGGAAATCAGTGAGGAATACAACATCGATGCGGTTGAAAGCAAGCTGTTTGGCATCGGCTCGGAAAGCTATGTCGTAGGCTCACATGAATTCTATATGGGATACGCCCTAACGCGGGGTAAATCTATCTGTCTTGATTCCGGTCACTTCCATCCGACGGAAGTCATTTCGAACAAACTGTCCTCTGTGCTGATGTTCACCGACCAATTATTGCTCCATGTCAGCAGACCGGTTCGCTGGGACAGTGATCATGTCGTGACGATGGACGACGAATTGCTGGACATTGCCCGTGAGCTGGTTCGCGGTGAATTGCTTTCCCGAACCCATATCGGTCTTGATTTCTTTGATGGCAGTATCAATCATGTAGCAGCATGGGTCATCGGAACACGCAACACGATCAAAGCGCTGCTTCGCGCTATGCTCGAACCGATTGAAGCATTAAAGCAGGCGGAAGAGGAACGGGATTTCACCACTCGTCTTGCTCTGGTCGAAGAGTTTAAATCGTATCCGTTTGGTGCCATATGGGATTACTATTGCGCTCAAAACGGCGTTCCTGTTCGTGAGGAATGGTTGGCCGAAGTAAAAAACTATGAACAACAGGTACTGCTGAAACGGTAACTACTGCACTGATAATGCTTATATTCATATCATACAAAGGGAGAGATTATCCATGACTACTGTGCTGGAGAATCAAAAAGAACGCAAATCGGGACTGGATATCCCATTTGTTCGCGAGATGGCGGAAATTACACAAAACATGTGGAAATTCGGCTGGGATGAACGCAATGGAGGTAATGTAAGCTATATTCTG
Organism: Paenibacillus sp. OT2-17; assembly: GCF_009827695.1. Taxonomy (NCBI): domain Bacteria; kingdom Bacillati; phylum Bacillota; class Bacilli; order Caryophanales; family Paenibacillaceae; genus Paenibacillus; species Paenibacillus sp. OT2-17. Next base: position 57,840 of record NZ_WUDQ01000001.1, read on the forward strand.
GATGAAGCTGAGGTTGCAAAATATATAGATATTCATCAGGTCATTCGGACGATTAAACCTGCTTTTCCGGTGAATGAACTGGCTGGTAAATATTTTATCGTCACCGGATCAGGAAAATATTTCAAAAACGTAATTGCCGATCCGGAAGCCAATTTAGGAGTTCTTCGTGTCTCGCAGGATGGCGAGCAATTGGAAGTCTTGTGGGGCCTCAAACACGGGGCGGTGCCTACCAGTGAGTTACCATCCCATTTTATGGGCCACATTGAGCGCTTGAAGGTCGATCCTAACCATCGTGTTGTGATTCATAATCATGCCACCCATGTTATTGCCATGACCTTCATTCATAGTCTGGACGAAAACCAATTCACCAAAACGCTGTGGGAAATGTGTACCGAATGTATTGTCGTCTTTCCAGACGGTATCGGTGTAATCCCTTGGATGGTACCGGGCTCCAGCGAAATCGGCCGCGAAACGGCTAAAAAAATGAAGGATCATCACGCTGTATTATGGCCTCATCATGGCATTTTCGGAACGGGCAGCTCCATTGATGAAGCGTTTGGCCTGATTGAAACGATTGAAAAAGCGGCGCAAATTTATATGCTCATTGCTCACCATGATATTCAGCAACGGATTACAGATCAGGAATTGGCCGATTTGGCCAAAGCCTTCAACGTTACTCCAAAAGAAGGAATCCTGAACGTATAAATGTAGACTAATCTTCATCTCATAATACAGAACTTAAAAGGCTTCATGGCTCGTCTCAAACCGGCCATGGAGCCTTTGGCATACCTAGCTTTAATTATATAACCCTAAATTCCAATGAATTAACTTGTAATTATGCTTTCCTTTATATACAATAAAATCAAAATTCCCTTATCTCCACCAAAGGAGAGGTGACAAGTTATGAAAAGAGCAAAAAATGAAGATCACTTCGACATCGTGGAAGACCATTATTTCACAGCTACCGAACTGGAAAAATCCAGCGCCATTTGGCCAGTCAGACTGGGTATGGATATTTCGAAAACAAGCTGCCATGTCGGTCCCAAGGCTGTTCCTTATTTTTATTTGATTTTTGTACTTGAAGGTCAGGCTGAGTTTATTTATAAGCAGCAGAAGTACCGTGTCCAAAAGTCTGATTTATTCTGTTTTTTTCCGCATCTTGCCCATGAATATTACACCGATCAGGAGCACCCGTTGCAAAAGGTATGGATTGCCTTTGAGGGACCTAAATCCCTCGCGCTACTGGAGCGGATCGGAATTAATCCCTCTACGCCATTTATGGCTAACGCAGTGAGCGAGGAAATCCTTGAGCTTATCTCCAACCTGTTTTCCATCGTAAACGACAACAGACAGGGTAGCGATCTGGCCCGCTTGATTACACTGCATCAGATCTTCGAGGAGTTATCCCGCAACACATCTGACGTACTGCGCAACTTTGTATGCTCTGATTATTGGCTCCAGCAGGGGAAAGATTACATTGAAATGCATTATTGTGACCGTGTTACGATTGAGCAAATTGCCGAGCATGTAGGTGTGGATCGTGCGCATTTTTCACGTAAGTTCCATTCCACCTTCCTCATCTCTCCCGCCAAGTATTTGCAAAACCTCAAGATTAACGAAGCCAAAAGATTACTGGAGCAGACAACTTACAATTTGTCGATCATAGCCCAGTCCATCGGCTATACCGATATGTCCACCTTTTCCAAGGCATTTAAGAAAACAGCAGGGATTCCACCGCGTGAGTATCGCTTCCGACATCAGTCCCGGCAAGAGATTCGTACCGTCAACGCTTAGTCGGAATCCAGTAACGTTAAAGAGAGCCGCCGTATACGGTGGCTCTCTTTTTATGACCTGATCCTAATTTACACTTGGTTCTGAACCCTTTCAACGCTATAATAGGCTTCAAACCAACAGGAAAGGTACGTGAAATCCATGCTGCGATTCAATGCGATACGTACGGGCTATCTGCTGGGCATCTCACTGATACTGGCCGCAATTATTTATTTTTTCGCCTCCAATTGGGGCGGACTGGATCGGACATCCAAGATTGTACTTGCTGCTGCGCTTATTGTTCTGTTCTATGGCTTGTCTTTTGTATTTGCACGGATACGTGCTGTTCCCGGCCAACAAGCTTTTCTGTCTAATATGTTTTTGGTGGCTGGCTGTATAGCCTTTGGCGTTTCCGTGGCATTGCTCGGTCAAATTTACAATTCCCATGCGGACAGCTACGGATTGTTTTTCATTTGGTCGGTGCCGGCTCTGCTACTTAGCTGGATTACTCGCTACAATCCCTTTTATATGCTGTCTTATGTACTGATTCAACTTGGTTTGTGGCTTTATTTTTACCCTACGATGCAAAGTGTGCCTTATAGCGAACTTCGATCATTGTCGATTGCCGGAGTGTTCGCACTGGTCAATCTGGTGTTGTTTCTATTGGCGTTCCTTCATCGTATACGCTCTGCTCCACTACAATATATGAGCTTTACTGTTTTTCATATAGCCATGTTAGCGATGACCAACTCTTTTGCATTTGATGGGTATGGGCTGGTCATGAATATACCGTATATCGCTGTGATTGCTTTAGGATTTTATATATTTATCAAGGTGCGACTGAATAAAACGCTACTGACCTTGAATGCATTGGCACTTTCGGCGTTTGCTGTCTTTAAATTTATAGAGCTGGCTGAGGCGTACTCCTCATCTCTGTTTTTTGTTTTTGGTTTGATTTTTGTGGCGTTGCTGCTGACGGGTAACGTGTGGTTTTTCCGCTATTTGAATCGTTTGGGAAAAACACCGCCGGAAGCAGGGACAACGGACACTAGTACATCAAAGACTGAGACGACCGTCCAAGAGGAACATGGCAGTGAATGGATTAGCAAAACCGTATCCCGTGTGATCAAAGTGGTTGGAGTGCTGATCGGCAGTATATCTCTCATCGGATTGATTATGATTAGCACGAATGTAAACCACACCGAATATGTACTGTTGGTTGTGTCGTTGCTGCTTATGATTTTGATGATTGTCATACCGGAATCCAAGCTGGATTCGGTAATACGTTATACACTGCTGACCATCAGCTATATTACAGGCTTGGCGGCCATTCTATGGTCAGATCAGTCGCTGCTTTCGGTATTATTTCTGATCGTTTCCATCGCTGGATGGTTCCGCTCCAAGGGGAAAAGGCAGTTGTTTTTTGCCTACGCCTTTGTAAACCTGAATCTGGCGACCATTTTATTTCAGCAGTATCAGGAGTGGGATGGTTGGAACTGGACCTATAAATTCATCATCTTCTCTCTTTTCATCGTCAATGCCGTGTTATATGGGGTAAGTTACTTTAAATTCAAGACGGAGTTAAAAGAACATCTGCGGAATAGCTCATTATTTTTCAGCTTGTTGTTCCTTTTTTGGGCGACGTTTTTCGAGGATGTCATTCCACACTCTTATATGTTCATTAACATTTTTTATTTTGTTATCGTTACCGGGATGATCTTTGCCTTTGCCCGTCTGAAACAAAAATCGGAGACCCTCATGAGCGTTGTCTTCTGGTTTATTTTTATCGGCTTCAAATACTATGATTTATTGTGGACGCTACTGTATAAGTCTTTTACGTTGGCGCTTCTAGGGATCATTGCACTCGGCTTGACCTGGTGGGCGGATCGGCGAATGGCCCATAGCGGCAAAGCAGCATTTGATGCCGACCACCGCAGCTTTAGCTTTATGCGCTTAAGCCCGTTACTCATTGCTATTGTCATCGTGCTACAGCTGGGGATCATCGGCTATCAGACGGCGAGAAGTGAAACCCTGCTCGCCACAGGGGCTTCCATTAAGCTCAAACTGGCTCCTATAGACCCGCGCTCCCTGCTGCAAGGCGATTATGTGGCACTGAATTACGACATATCTACCCCGCCTTCCAAGACCCCTCTTCAGGAGGAGGAATGGAGCCGAGGCAAGGTCAAAGTCGTTCTCACACCAGATAGCCAAGGAGTATACGTCGCGGATCGCCTATATCAAGATGGTGAAAAACTTGCCAGTCATGAGGTCGTTCTAAATGGACAATGGTATGGTTCTCGTATTCTGTACGGTATTGAGAATTATTTCATCCCTGAGGGAACCGGACGTACTGTAGAACAGAACGCACATTTTGCCCATATTCGGGTGAGCCGCAATGGGGACGCGCTGCTGGAACGTTTGGCAGAAAGTTGACCGGATCGGCGCAGGTAGTTAACAAAGCAGGCTGAACCAAGCTGCTCCATTGCTGGAGCACAACTTGGTTCAGCCTGCTTGTTTTTTTTCGGACCATCGTTTATCTCCGTTTATACATCTCTCGTCCATGATGCTATTTCCTCAATATCCTGCGGCTGAGTCCGGCAACAGCCGCCAATCAGACGAGCTCCCGCTTCATACCATTGGCGGGCACTTTGTCCGAATGTCTCTGTACAAGTGCTGCCATGCCATGTCTTGGTGACCGGGTCATATTCCTCCCCCAAATTGGGATATACCACCACAGGCTTATCCGTGTGGCTGTGTATTTCGTGAATAAGCGATGGAACGAATTTCGGCAAAGTGCAATTGATTCCTACAGCAGCCACTTGCTCATGCCCATTCAGCCACTCAGCACATGCCGCGGCAGACTCACCATTGCTGATATGCTGTCCATCCTTTGCGCTAAAGCTGATCCAGGCATACGTGCCAGGAAATTCCTTCAGCAATCGTGCGATGGCCTTCGCTTCAACCAGACAGGGTATCGTTTCACAAGCTAAAATATCTGCACCCGCCTCGATCAGAGCTTTCATACGTGGCCTGTGAAACTCCACTAGCTGTTCCTCGCTCAGCTTGTAATCGCCGCGATACTCTGACCCATCTGCCAAAAACGCCCCGTAAGGGCCAACAGAGGCCGCGACTAGCGGCTTGGGACGATGCCGCTGACTAGCAGTAGCCGTCACGTCAGCCCAAAACTCATCGCGTGCCTGCACAGCAATCCGCACCGATGATTGAATCAGTTCCAGCGCCTCATTTTCACTTAGGCCCCGTTTAACATAGCCTTCAACGGTAGCCTGATAGCTCGCAGTAATCGCACAGTCTGCCCCAGCTTCAAAATAATCCCTATGTACACGCTTGATCGACTCCGGATGCTCATGGAGGATTTTAGCTGACCATAAGCTATCGTTCAGATCATGTCCATGACGCTCCAGTTCAGTCGCCATGGCGCCGTCCAGCACGATCAGCTGAAATTCGTCAAGTATATATTGTATCGGATTCATGTGGCCCTCCTGCTCGTCTTTTCTATTTAACCCACTAATCAAGTGGGTTTTAATGATTTACATTATAGCACGAATGTTGATGAGCACTCACAAAGCCAAGAAAAAATCATTCCGTGAAGACGTCCCCTTTCGTTTCATTTGCCATCTGATGTAACGTATAAATTTTTTAAATTAGTTTCATAAGTTAAATTAATTAGATATTGTTCTTTTTTTCACAAAGTCATTTTACTATAAAAGTGCAAACCAACACTTTGGCCAAAAGATCAGGGAATTGCATCGTCACATTCTGCATCGTCATTTATGTGAAAAAAGGTACAAGAGAGGGTTTTATCTATGTCTTTACTAGAAATGATTACAGCGACCTTAACAGATAACAAAATTCTCAGTTCTATCGCTTCCACCGTTTTTATTATCCTTCTTGGTTTCTTTTGCCGGAAGAAGGGGATTTTTAACGCAGCAGTAGGAAAGATGTTATCCAAGGTTGTTCTAACCGTGGCTCTACCAGCACTAGCCTTTAATTCTTTCATGCAGGATATTAATCCTACAATGTTAAAACAAGGCATGAATGTTTTAATATGGGGAGTTCTAATTTATATTATTCTCATCTTTATTTCTAAACCGTTCTTCCTGAGCTACAACAAGGATAAACAGGATGTTTTGCGGGTGTTAACCATTTTCGGTTCTACTACTTTTTTCGGAATTCCAATTGTCGGAGCCATTTACGGTCCTACCGGAGTGATGTACAGTTCCATTTTTAACATAGGGTACCGCATTTTCTTATACTCCTATGGCTATATCAAAATGAGCGGCTTGAAAATGGAGCTTAAAAATCTCAAAACCATGTTTTTGAATCCCATCGTTATCGCCACGTTTCTAGGCTTGTTTGTTTGGTTGTTTCAAGGTTATTTGCCACAGATGAGTGTAGCTACAGAGGATGGGGCCATTCAGCAGTTCGCCTTTCTAAGAATTGATCAAACCGCTGTCTGGCTGTTCAAGCCCATGACCTACCTAGCTGGACTAGCTTCTCCATTAGCCTGGTTATCGATTGGCTCGACATTAGGGGAGATCAGCTTCAAGTCGGCAGCTACTGATAAGACCTCTTGGTATTACAGCATAGTTAAGGTTTGGCTTGTACCTATTGTTAACATCGTCTTGCTGGCTTTGTTGACTGTATCTCATATTCTGTCAGTCGATTCAGTCGCTTTAGCTACTATTGTCATCATGATGGCTACTCCTACAGCTACCGTAGCCGCAGCCTATGCCATCAGTTTTGATAAGGAAGCCATATTAACTTCTAATGCATCGCTTCTATCTACTATCACTTCTGTCGTCATGATTCCAGTGTGGATCATTACGCTCAATGTCATTGATAAAATTGGAATTTTCTAAATCAGGGGGAAAACAACATGTTAAAAATCATTTGCTATGGTGTCCGTTCTTATGAGAAACCCTATTTCCAGGATCTCAATAAATATAACTTCCAACTAACGCTAGTAGAAGAGTTGTTAACCACCAGCAATGCAGAATTGGCACAGCATCACGATGCCGTTTTGCTAAGAGGAAACTGTGCTGCCAATCGGGAAAATATCACAAAATTCAATGAATACGGCATTCAATATGTTTTCACCAGAACAGTCGGAATCAACCACATTGATTTGGATGCCTGCAGCGAATTCGGAATGAAGGTGGCACGCGTGCCATCCTACTCTCCGAATGCCATCGCCGAGCTCTCCCTAACTTTAGCAATGATGCTGTTCCGACACACCGCTTATATGACTACCAAAAGCTCGTTCAAAAATTTTATTGTGGATGAGCATACATTCAGCAAAGAGATCCATAACTGTAAAGTTGGGATTATCGGGGTTGGTCGCATTGGTCTGACGGAGGCCAAATTGTTTAAAGGATTGGGAGCCTCTGTTATTGGTTATGATGTGTACCAATCGGACGCGGCCAAGGAAGTCATTCCATTCACAACCTTGGATGAATTACTGGCAGAGAGTGATGTCGTTAGTGTGCATGTTCCTTATCTGCCGGGACAGAACGACAAAATGATTAACGCCAGCTTTTTAGCAAAAATGAAAAAGGGATCTATTCTCATCAATACATCACGTGGAGAATTACAAGATAACCAAGCCATTTTGGACGCTTTGCTCAGTAACCATCTGGAAGGCTTCGCTACGGATGTCTTTCCTAAAGAAGATGAATTATTCTTTAGAGCATTTGAACCATGGCAAATGCTCCCGGACCCAACGATCCAGAAGCTTGTGGAGCTGTATCCAAGAGTTTTGGTAACGCCTCATGCTGGCTCGAATACCGTTACGGCGTTATCCAACATGATTGAAACTAGCTACGACAACTTCCATGATATCGTTACAACTCATTCTTCGGATAACCTAGTTCCACTTCCTGTTCTCTCTATGAAATAATTAGGAAGCTCGGTACTCTTGTTGAACAAAAAAAGAACCGCTATTTCCAGATTACATCGGAAATGGCGGTTCTTTTATATCAGGATTCAACTGATAGAGCATTAGCGGCCTACCAACCTTGTGGTATTCTATCGATTCAACTAGAAAGCCATCGTCCACCAGGAACTGAATATATTTTTTTACCGTGATACGGGACAAGTCCACTTCTCTGGCTAACGTTTCAACCGAGAATGGTCCGTCCAGCTCTTGAATACTCTTCAGTATCGTGGTCATGGTCAGTTTAGACAAATTTTTAGACAGGTTTTTTGATAAATTATGCGATGGATGTTCAACAGGTTTTTTCTTTTCCACACCCGCATGCTCTTCTTTATTAAAATAATGGTCAATAACAGCTTGATTAATTCCGTTCCCTTCCTCCATCACCGTGGCCAGACGCTGGATTTTCTCAACAGCCAGTCTAAAGCGTTCGAATGTAAAGGGCTTAATTAAATAGTCTGCAACACCATAAAAAACAGCTTCCTTCACCGTCTGAATATCTTTTGCAGCCGTAATTAAAATAACTGAAGCATGATACTGATGCTCCTGCATATGTGATAATAAAGTTAATCCGCTTTTTCCAGGTAAATAAACGTCCAGTAATACCAGATCCGGTGACCATTTTTGAAGGCAGTCCTGTGCTTTCTTGACGGTATCTGCCTTACATACAACATCCAAATTGTCCATGCGCTCGATAAACTGTTGATTGAGCTCAGCAACCATCGGATCATCCTCAACAATTAGAACTTTCATTCATTTGTCACCTCCAATGTACAGGGCAACTCTACATATATACTTGTTCCCAGACCCGGTTGGCTATCAAGCTCAATGATTCCTTGATGATTTTCCACCATGGTTTTAACCAGATTCAAGCCGTAGCCTCTGTCTTCTCCTTTGGTTGAAAAGCCATGCTCGAATATCCTTTTTTGCATCTCAAAATCAATCCCCAACCCATTATCTTTCACTTTCAAAATGAATACATTTCCCTCACACTCATAATTCAATTTCAGCTCAATTTTGCCGGGTTCTTTTTTTTGTAAGATGGAATCTATGGCGTTGTCAAAAAAATTACCCAGGATGTGTATGACATCATGAACGATATCCTGCATCTCCACATTAGAGACATCCGAGCTTTCTGCAAGAAGAACCGAAATATTCTGTTCGCGTGCTTCATTGATTTTACCCATAATAAAACCTGCTAATGCCGGAACTTTAATTCTCTCAGTCAAAAAGCCTACCTCATCTTGATACCGGTGATTTAGCTGCTGAATATATTGACTGACCTCCGCATATTTCCTCATTTCAATCAGGCCGGATATTACGTGCATTTTGTTCATAAATTCATGGGTCTGTCCGCGAAGGGAGTTAATATAATATTTTGTACCACTTAACTGGTTGCTGAGATGGATCATCTCGGATTGGTCGCGCAGCGTTGCAACTGCCCCAAAAAACTCATTTTCAATATATATAGGGGTTACTGTCGCAATGACTTCTATACCATTCACATAAAATGAGCGATCCTTGATTTTCTTTTTATCATCAAACACTCTCTTGAAGAGCACGTTATAAAAGTTGGTATCTAGCTGCTCGCCAATCGGGGCTTTCATCTCTTGGTTTGCCAGTTGATACTTGGCCTGAGCTTCTTTGTTCATGAGCATAATTTTCTTGTCCGCCGAAATGGCTATAATTCCTTCAGCGACCTCATTTTCAATAATTTCTTTTTCGCGCAATCGTGTTGCTATCTCTTGCGGCTCAAGCCCAAATAAAATCGTTTTGATTTTCTGAGCCAGAATGATCGCCCCCAGAACTCCACTAAAGAGCCCCAACATCAGCCCCCCAAAAATGGTATACTGCGCCTGCATCAAATCATGATTTAGGGTTCTCATGGTCAGCCCTACACATACAATGCCAATGACCTCATGCTGTTGATTAAATATCGGCGTAAAATATCGGTAACCTTTGCCCAAAATACCTATATTCTCAGAAAAATGTCCCTGACCGGATAGCGCTCTTCTGGCATCATTCAAATCAGAGAACGGTTTGCCAACCATCGTTGCATTCGGATGAGATAGCCGAATTAAATCGTGGTTCAAAATGACAACAAAATCCACATTAACGTTGTGCATGACTCCAAGCGAGTAGTCTTGGATCTGCTTCACAGGAACTCCCTGCTCAACATTACGAATAACATCGTTGTCACTGGCAACCATCTTGGCAATACCCGAAAGTTTTTCCTTCGTATTATCAAAATGTTGGTTAATCACGAAATTACGAATGAGAAGCAAGGATATAATTAAAGAAATAATGATAACTAAAACAACCAAAATAATAATCATGAATTGTAGCGAAACTTTGAATTGTCGTCTCGGTTTCGACTTACTTTTTAACCGCAACCCCATCACCTAGCTTCTTTGTTAAGCTCTCCATTAGGAAGAAGAGCCTATCTCTGACCCTATATTCCCTTGATATTCGACATCGTTTGACAATTTCCTTCTTATTCTGCAAGCTCTGCGCGCTCCACCGACAACCAAACGTATCCTTTATCTGAAATAAAACGATATGCTGAATAAGGAAAGATCAATTCTCCATAATAAGGACGTATACCTAATGAAATGGAGGATATCGGATGATTGACAATCTCGAAAGCAATTACAACTGCGCTAATGCAGGACAAGACCTTCATCAGCTCAAGCAGGAACTCGCTGCGCTTCAGGAACAAGGTGCAAACGACCAGGCGTCCGAGGAAGCCATTCATCGGCTAGAAAATCAAATTTCGTTCATCTTGAACAAGTGCGATATTAACCACTAGTTGATGCTTGGCTATTTCAGTAAAATAAATAAAACCGACTTGTCTTTTAAAGACAAGCCGGTTCTATATGAATTAGTGTATGCAAAAAGGTTCCAAATTCACAAAATTCCCCGTATCTCATCCAATGACTGCACCTTTTCCCGCTGCATCCATTGTTCAAGGCCATGTACCAGCTCAGCCCCTGCATGTAAATGAACAAAATTGTACGTTCCCACCTGAATGGCAGCGGCCCCTGCCATGGTGAATTCAATAATATCCTCCACCGAGCTAATCCCGCCCATCCCGATCACCGGAATCGACACCGCCTGTGCCACCTGGTGAACCATGCGCAAGGCAATCGGTTTAATTGCCGGGCCGGAAAGACCAGCATACGTGTTGGCGAAGACACTGCGACGCCGGCGTATATCTATTTTCATTGCAGAAAATGTATTGATCAGCGAAACTCCGTCTGCGCCTTCTTCCTCGCACATAACCGCCATCTGTGTGATGTTCTCTGCGTTTGGAGACAGCTTGACGACCAACGGAAGCGCCGTCACATTGCGCACCTGACGCACAACCTCCCGCGCTACCTCCGTCTGGATGCCAAATTGCATTCCACCCTGCTTCACATTGGGACATGAAATGTTCAATTCCAGCATATCAACGCCTCTGCGGTTCATCGTGCGACGCTTTTGTGCGTTTTCCGTAATCATCGCTACGGCCTGAACGTATTCCTCCAGATTGGAGCCGCCCACGTTGGCAATAACAGCCGTGTTCCAGCGTGTCATGTCATCCAGCTCATCCTTCAAAAAGGCGGCAACACCCGGATTCTCCAGCCCCACACTATTGAGCATGCCCGATGCTGTCTCATGTATTCGTGATCCCGTATTACCAGCCTTCGGATGCAGGGTCAGTCCCTTGCCGACGATACCACCCAATAATTCAGGAGAATAAAATTCCGCATACTCACGTCCGAATCCAAACGTACCGGAAGCCATGATGATCGGGTTCTTGAATGGTACACCCGCAATATTACACACCATGGAGATCATCAAACTCCACCTCCTCCACCGGGAATACAGGCCCTTCTTTACATACCCTTCGATTGCCTCCACGGGTACGCATCGTACAGCCCAAACATGCGCCAATACCACAGGCCATGTGTCTTTCAGTTGAAATATATAAACGGGATGACGTATCCACCGTTTTCATGGCGAGTGCTTGCAACATCGGAGTTGGCCCGCAGGAGAACATATTTGCATAAAGCGTCGGATCAACCTGTTCGACGATGCTTCCCCCTACCTTGACCTGTACAGATGCCGCCACAGCTTCGAACGCTTCAACCCCGAAGGCTTGCTGTGCAAACCCCAAATAAACGTGCGCATGCGGGTAATACTTTGCAGCCAACAGCAACGGAGCTGTACCCATGCCACCGCCGATCAAAGCCAAACTACCCTCTACCTGCGGAAAACCGTTTCCGAAAGGTCCTTCTAAATGAATCTCCTGACCAGGCTGTAATTGGGAAAACAAATTTGTCCCCTCTCCAACAACCCGGTACAAAAAGGAAATACTCTCTTCCCTGATATCATAAATGCTGATGGGTCTGGGCAGCAGTGGGTAACCTGTCCCGCTGCGCAGCATGTAAAACTGCCCCATGTTCCCTTTAAACTTTCCCTCTATTTTCATCACATAAATGCCCGGAACGAGCGCCACATTCGAAATTACGTTAGCCATATAACCCCTCCACTAACCACTCACTATAACGTAAAAGCAGCAACTATTACGTGACTATTTTCACATTTTTGGGTAACGTTTCGCCCTGCGGCTCGTGATATAAAAAAGCGTACTCCTGTTAGAGAGTACGCTTGTGTATTTAACTAATGGCTTCGCGCTCCGCATTGCGGCTACCCTTGGCATCCTTGCGGATTTGCTTGCTGCGTAGCTGCCCGCAGGCCGCGTCAATATCGACTCCATGCTCCAGCCGAACACTACAGCTAATGCCTTGTTTTTTCAGAACATCATAGAAGCCAGTAATCGACTCCGACTCACTCCGCTGGTATTGGCTATGCTCATCCACCGGATTGTACGGAATCAGGTTTACATTGGCCAGATTACGGCGATGGCCCACCAGCTCAGCCAGTTCGAGCGCGTGCTCCTTACCGTCATTAACATCCTTCAGCAAGATGTACTCCAGCGTAATCCGACGATTTGTTTTGTCCAAATAATAATCAATCGCCTGCATGAGTTTCTCAATCGGAATCGCCCGGTTGATCTTCATAATGCGAGTACGAATCTCATTATTCGGAGCGTGGAGGGAGATCGCCAAATTGACATGCAGGTCGGAATCTGCAAATTCAATGATTTTATCAGCCAGTCCACTTGTGGAAACGGTAATATGCCGTGGCCCAATCGCTAGCCCTTTGTGATCCTTAATGACCCGAATGAAATCGGACAGGTTCACGAAGTTATCAAACGGTTCGCCAATTCCCATCACAACAACATGACTGACCTGATCGCCCGGTCGTTCCTGATCCAGATACAGCTGGACCTTCATAATTTGCTCTACAATTTCACCGCTGGACAGGTCACGGCTCTTTTTCAACAATCCGCTCGCACAGAAGCTGCACCCAATGTTACACCCTACCTGCGTAGTCACACATACGGATAAGCCAAACTTATGCCGCATCAATACTGTCTCAATCAAATTACCATCCTGAAGCCGGAACAAGAACTTAACCGTCCCGTCTGCTGACTGTTGCTTCACGTGTTCTTCAAGTGTTTCAATGGAAAAGTGCTCGGCCAACAGGCGAGTACAATCCTCATGAACCTCTGCCATCGCTGCAAAATCAGTAACCCGCTTCCGGTACAATGCGTCCCATACCTGCAATGCCCGGGATTTCTTATGTCCATGCTCGATGAGCCATACTGTCAATTGATCTAGCGTTAATCCATAAATGGATTCTTTTTTCATGTTCGATCCTCTTTTCAAAACATTCAAATTCGTCTTCCTCTATATAAAACTAAGCACGCACCATTCGTCTCAACCATCATTGCATCATAGCATGTTTAAGCAATCTGCGCTATTTAAACGCCTCTTCCATTGTCCCAAATTTTAATTATGAACACAAGGGGGCAGGCACATGGTTTCTCCAAAATTTTAGCGTGAAATTATATCTTGAAACAAAGTACAAGCCACATTAAACTAGGCGACAGAACCTGTTCGATAAGAGCACGCAAAGACAGGATTACAGATACTCCTAATGATATGATTACAACTAAGGAAGGTGATGCGGTTGGAATGGTTGCTTCGGATCAAGAACGCACTGGATCTGATGGAAGAGAGAATGCAGCAGCCACTCGATATCGATGAAATTGCAAAGGCAGCCTATTCGTCTCCTTTCCATTTTCAGCGTATGTTTCATATGCTAACCGGCGTCACGGTTGCAGAATATGTGCGCAAACGTCGATTGACCTTGGCTGCTCAGGAATTGAGTCTTTCTTCCGCCAAGGTGCTGAATGTAGCGTTCAAATACGGATATGATTCCCCCGAATCTTTTTCTAAAGCGTTCCGAAAGGTACACGGTATTTCTCCCTCTGAGGCCAGAAGCCCTGGGGTAAACCTGAAAGCCTTTCCACGCATCACCTTCCATTTATCGTTGAAGGGAGATCAGGAAATGGATTACAAAATTATAGAGAAGGCGGCCTTTACGGTCATTGGCAAGTCCATTCAAGTCACCACTAAGAACGGCGATAATCTTCGAGAAATCCCAAAATTCTGGAACGAACTGAATGCGGATGGTACATCGGATCAGATTCATGCCTTGGGAACAGGCGACGACATCCTCGGTATTTGTTTGGATTTCAAGCATGGGGAAGAGAAATTCACGTACCTGATTGCCGCAGAAGGCAGCGAAGACGTAGCGACCGCGAATGGGCTGGAAGCCAGAACCATTCCGGCTTCAACCTGGGCTGTGTTTACATCCATCGGCCCTATGCCTCACTCGATCCAAAAGGTATGGCAAAGAATTTTTCAGGAATGGTTCCCTGCCAGTAATTATGAGCATTCAGGCGGCCCGGAACTGGAAGTGTATACTATGGGGGATTCACATGCTGAAGACTACCGAAGTGAAGTTTGGATTCCGATTAAGAAAAAGTAAACAACGAACCGACTGCCTATTGCAGTCGGTTTTATACCGTACTGCATTTACATCATAAGGTGGCAGAAAACACAACTCCCTGCATACTCGCTACTCTAGCTTAATGCTCCCAGGCAACTCCCCAAGCTCCTGCTTCAACACAGAGTATAGCCTTGAACCTGCCGGCTTTAGCGGATAGTCTGTTGCTTTGCAAAGAAGGCCGAAGGTCATATCGATCAGGCTGCCGCTTAATTCCCTCACCGCTGTTCCTGCTGGGACAGAACTGACCAGAACTTGTGGCACAAGTGCAATACCTAAATCGCTCTCCACATAAAATTTCAGAGCCGTCATGCTGCCAATTTCCATCGTGTTTAATATGGTTATTCCATATTCCTTCATGACCATTTCAAGTTTGCGACGATATGGACAGGTGGCCGACGTAATAAGCAACCGCTGCCCCTGTAAATCCTCCGGCCCAATGTTTTCTTTTTCCGCAAGCAGGTGATTTTCAGGCATTAAAACTACAAATTTCTCCCTAAATAAAGGTTCAAAATATAGCTCTGTGCCCAAATCCGGTGCGGAACACAGCGCTAAATCAATATCCCCCTTGAGAACACGCTCGCTTAGAGTAGGGGTATTCCCAAACTCAACAGAAACTCGAATGTTCGGATAATGGGTTAAGAATCGTTTTAAAATTTCTGGTAGTCGGTAACTGGCAGTCGGTTCGGTCACTCCTATACGAAGGTCGCCTGCGGTTCCTCTTTGCAGATTGTCCATATTTTCCTGCAATTGCTCCATATCCTTTACAATATGTAGACTTTGCTCGTAAAACATCCTGCCTGCTTCAGTTAGCTTTATTTTCTTGCCCCGTTCGATCAGTTGAATTCCCATATCGGCTCCAGCTTCTGTATTTGCATCGTCACGGTAGATTGTGCATAATTCAACTCTTCCGCTGCACGAATAAAACTCCCGTAATTCACAATCATTTGAAATGTTTTGAGTGTTTTAATGTCCATTCTCAAACTCCTATATGCACAATTAATTCAATTTTATTGAATTGTAAATTCAGTTAATTCAATTATACAGAAAACAATACATCTTCTACAATGATACATATCAGATCATATTATTTTTCAGACGCAAAATGAACTGGATGGGAAGGAGCGAATATATATGGATTTACATCAAAAAGTAGCACTGGTTACAGGTGGAGGTACAGGAATTGGGAGAGCCGTATGTATGGCCTTGGCAGATCGAAAAGCTACGGTAGTCGTAAACTATTCCCGCTCTAAAAACGATGCTGGGGAAACTGTACGTATGATCCTTGAAAAAGGCGGACGTGCTATCGCATTACAGGCAGATGTTTCCCGAGATCAGGAAGTTCGAATTATGGTTGACCAGATTGTCCAGCAATTCGGTACGATTGATATACTTGTGAATAACGCTAGCATTACGTATCACATTCCTATGGATGATCTGGAGGCAGCCACGGAAGAGATATGGGATGATCTATTTAATGTAAATGTAAAAGGCATGTTTTACTGTGCCAGAGCCGTAGCTCCTTTTATGAAGCGTAGTAAGCAAGGAGCTATCGTCAATCTGGGAAGTATAGCAGGGCAAACAGGGCTAGGTTCCTCTCTTCCCTATGCGGTATCCAAAGCGGCCGTCCACGGGCTGACCAAATCTTTAGCACGAGCACTGGCACCGGATATTCGTGTCAATTGCATCGTGCCGGGAGCCGTAGCGACAAGATGGTGGGCAGGCAGGGAAGAACAAATGAAGCAACTGTTTCCTCATTTGCTCCTACAGCACATTTCCACGCCCGAGGATATTGCTAGCATGATCTGCTCTGCTTTGGAACAGGAAGCCATGACAGGCCAGACTATTACGGTGGACAGCGGACAAACGCTGTAAAAATACTGGGATTTCTGCGTAAAAACAAGCCGCCTTCTCAGACAGAAGGCGGCTTTTGAGCTATCGTATACCGTCGTTGACTACGTTTTTTAGCTTAGAGATACCGCAATTCGTGTACCTTTCACGAATTTAACAAATAAGTACCGAACAAGCGGCCCTACAATTAAGAGCTGCAGAGGGAAAGCAAAAATAAAATTCTTAAAAACTAAAGACAAGTAATTTTTAAATAATGAGTCTCCCGAAAGACCATTAAAAAAGTAAGCTGTCCCCAATCCATAAAGTGACATACAGAGAACCATTCCAATGACCATACAGCATGAGAGGGACAGAATCACAAATACCTTTTTAGATTTGTCGTATGGTAATGAGAAGGCTATTTTCTTTGCTAGTGGGCCGACAATAAATAATTCCAATACGAAAGCAATGATAAAACATAAAATAAATTGAAGAAACATTACTTTTAGAGATATTGTGCCAATCAAGTCATTTGTATATAGATTATAAAATGTCATGAATACGACCATCCCCAAGCACATCATTAAACCAAAATAAAAATCTTCTTTCTTCGTTGTTGGCAATTCCATCATCCCTTCTGTGTACCTTGGTAATTATATAAATAGTCAAAACCTCCACATAAGTGAACTTTCTGTGAACTTTATAGTAAGCGCTTCCTTTTTTGTATATAAGAAATAGGCATCGTTCATCTCAACGATACCTTGGAATACTGCGTCATGTCCCTCAATGATCTGCTTTTAAATCTAAGCCAAATCTCTTCAGCTCAATAAAAACACCTTCCAGTCGCTTCCCTTTTTCCGTTAACGAATATTCAACACGCGGGGGAACCTCGGCATATACCTTTCTTTCTAACAGGCCGTTATCTTCAAGTTCCTTCAGGCGTAGGGAAAGCGTTTTGGGGCTAATCCCCTTCATGGATTTTTGAAGTTGGCTGAATCTCAGTGTTCCTTCGATAAGAAGGTCGCGGATGATTAAAAAAGTCCATTTCGTTCCGATCAAATCAAGTGTTTGGGCAATAGGACACGGCTTGCCTGGTACTCCTTTGGTCAATTCAATAGGTTCTTGGGCGTGCATAGGAACTCCTCCAAAAAAAATATCTGTTAAACCCAATGGTATCACAATAGTTCCTTTTAAGAAACTATATGAATTAAATATCACTACTTCCCTATATGAACTTACTACATATACAATATCGCTGTAGCAAGTCATGTTTTCTCTAATACGAGGAGGTGAAGAGATGAAAAATATACTAATCATTAACGGTCATCAAAAATATGATTCGTCTGAAGGGAAATTGAACCAAACATTGATGGACAATATGGTGCGTCTCTTAAGTGAAGAGAACAAAATCAAAACAACGTCTGTTCAAAATGGCTATACCCTCAGCGAAGAACAAGAAAAATTTTTATGGGCGGATGTAGTCATTTACCAAACCCCTATCTATTGGTTCAGCGTTCCTGGATTATTAAAGACTTATATGGATGAAGTCTATGCTTACGGTGTATTCTTCACGGGTGCTCATGAATATGGTAGCGGAGGTTTATTAACCGACAAGAAATATATGTTCTCCACGACTTGGAACGCTCCAGAAAAAGCTTTTAATGATCCAAATCAATTTTTTAATGGCGCTAGTCTAGAAGCCGCACTCAGGCATTTGCATTCTGCACATACATTTCTCGGCATGGAGCCTTTGAAAAGCTTTGCGTGCTACGATGTTATTAAAAATCCAAATATACCTAAATTTATTACTGATCTTGATATACATCTACAAGCCGTATTACATGATTAACAAATCCAGAGGAACACTAGGAGGGAATCCATTTGCAAAACCAAAAGATTGTCATTATTGGTGGAAGCTCAGGTATTGGTTTAGAAACAGCTAAGCAAGTCATTTCGCTTGGAGCGGAAGTGGTAATCGCCAGCCGCTCGGAGGATAAATTGCACAAGGCCAAAGAAATGCTGGGCCCTCGTGCTGCAATATATGTGCTGGACACGTCAGATGAGCAGCAGGTAAAATCCTTCTTCGGAAAAGTCGGCCCCTATGATCATCTTATCGTTAGCGCGGCAGAAACATCAGGTGGGTCATTCCTTCAGTTGGAGACGGATCAAGCCCGCAAGCTATTCGAAAACAAATTTTGGGGCCAGTATTATGCAGCTAAATACGGTGCTTCCCAACTTTCAACCGAGGGTTCCATTACCTTATTTTCAGGAGTGGTGGCATACAAACCGATGATTGGCTCCTCTGCGCTCGGTGCTGTGAATGCAGCGGTTTCGAATCTTGGTCAAACCTTGGCGTTAGAGCTTGCTCCCATCCGCGTGAATGTCGTCTCACCCGGCATTATTGATACACCTTCACGCAGCAAAATGCCTGAAAATACGCGCAATCAATTCTATGATACGATCGCGCATAAGCTTCCTGTGAAGCGAGTTGGACTTGCCGAGGATGTTGCACGAGGTGTAATTTATTTGATTCAAAATCAGTTTGTGACTGGAACAGTCCTTCATGTGGATGGCGGACACATTTTAACATAAAAGCTTCGTCTTAAATCCGTCAGTCATTTAACAAAAAAACGGAGAACGCTCCCGCATCTTTGCTTGGGCGTTCTCCTCTTTTCTTATCAATGAATGATTTCACAAACTTTATCCTAGTGATGAATACGACGTTTGTTTCTCAAAATGTTGCGAATCATCTTGTGATTGGGGAGCTGCCTGAACAACATATGTCCGGGATGCGGATTGGCCTCGATAATCCAGATTTGACCGCTCTTTTCAATAGCAAGATCGATGCCCAGCTCGCGAACCGGATGATTTGTATCTATCGTGTCGGCAATGATTCTAGAAAGCTCGGTGATCTGGTCCAGAATCTCTTTCATTTTTGTTCTGTCATTTTTAAAGACCCTTAAAAGCACTTTGGACAACGGCGCCGCATGTCCTCCCTTCCGATAGTTGGTAACGACTTTTCGAGGTGCAGCGACACGGCCGGTTATTCCTGAAATGACCCATTCCGATTCCGGCTTCTGCATATACACTCTGGCATCAAAAATGGAACCTTTGTACTTGGCTAACTTAAGTCCTTGCTGTACCAAATAACGGCGATGAGGTCTCCGATAGGTTCTAACTGCTCTTCTTACGGCGTGGGATCTAACGACTCTGCGACTGGAGCCACAACGAATCTCATATTTCCTCCCCAGCTTTTTCGCACGTATGATGCCAGTTCCTCCACTCCCATAATTAGGCTTGATGAAGACTGTGCGATAGGTATCCAGCATCCGTAAAGTCCTTGCATTACTGATCCAGCGGGTTTCGGGCAAGTGAGAACGTAAAATGGGATGTTGTCGCATTTCCTTGTATTGAATCATCTTTCCAATGGGCACGAATATCCCTCGATTCTGTTGGGTTTTTGCACACATTACATGAATATGCAACTATATTCTATCTTGGTAACGGCGAATGCCACAGTTTGCTATGAAAGAGGCAAATCTCCTACTTTCTTTAAGGCGAGTCTTCTTTGATTTCAAGAGAGAAATGAACAATGTGTTCTTTGCATGATGAAGTTATTGCAAATACCTATAAAGTTGATTCCAATAATATATTAGACCAATAATAATTCTGGATATATGATGTATTAAAAAATAACGTGAGGAGGAACGTTAATATGTCTATTTATGATTTTCAGGCAACCTCAATTAACGGGAAACCGATTGAATTCTCAGACTACAGAGGAAAGGTTCTCCTCATTGTAAACACAGCCAGCAAGTGTAGCTTCTCCAGTCAATTCGCTGATCTGCAGAGGCTCTACGAAAGACGGAGGGAACAAGGTTTTGAAATCCTTGCGTTTCCTTGTAACCAATTCAATGAAAAAGAGCCGGGTAGCCATTCGGAGGTTCAGGGAATCTGTCAAATGAACCATGGAGTAACCTTCCCGCTATTTGAGAAGACGGATGTAAGAGGCTTATCTCCTCATCCTTTATTTCAATATCTGACCCAACAGGCACCGTTTCAAGGCTTCGATACCCAGACCAAAGACGGTCAGTGGATGGAGGATTTCCTGCGGGATAAGTATCCAGAAATATACGCTGGCGACGGTATCAAGTGGAACTTTTCTAAATTCTTGGTCGATCGCGATGGTCATGTAAAAGGAAGGTTTGAAGTAACAACCGAGCCCTGTGCCATTGATCCTGTCATCGAATCGCTATTGTAATTTTTCCGTTCACTTCTTTGGATCCTTTAAAAAAAGAGTATCAAATGACAAAAATGAATATTTGTCATTTGATACTCTTTGTGTTATCCTGACTTCAAGGAGGTGACTCACACGGCACTTGACCGTGTCCCTATGGAAAAATCCTCAGATGTGCTAACCAAGGAACAGATTCTCATCGCTACAGAAGACACCCTTAGACGTTTTGGTGTAGCCAAAACTTCCGTGACCGATGTTGCCAAAGTACTGGGAGTAAGTCATGGCACCATTTACCGACACTTTAAAAGTAAGGCCGAGCTTCTTGAAGGCGTGACCGAAAAATGGCTGAATGAAAAGATTATTGGCCCGTTAACGGAGGTCTGTCAGAATTCATCTATACTGGGAACGCCACATTTAAAACGATATATACAGACCTTAGTCGAACTTAAGCAGCATTATGCCCGCGACGACGAGGAAATGTTTGAGATGTATACGAGGGTCACCGAGCAAGCCGCTGATTTAATCGACCTGCATATCACACACATTGTGGATCAGCTCGCTGATATCATTGCACGCGGGGACATCACATCGGATCAGCCAGCCCAACTGGCGCGTACCCTTTTCTATGCCACAGCCCGTTTTCATCATCCCGCTCATGCTTACGAATGGAAGAGTCCCGTGATTAATCAGGAGTTTTCGGATGTGTGGATGCTTTTAGAAAAAGGAATCACTTAAAATAGATAAAGGAAAGAAGGACAAAACACATATGAAGCATTTGGACGGAAAAACAGCAATTATCACCGGGTCCTCCAGAGGGATTGGACGTGCCATTGCCGAGCAACTGGCTGATCTGGGCGCTAATGTAGTCATCAATTATGCTAGCAGTCCGGACAAAGCCCAAGAAGTCGTGAAGAGCATTCTTCAAAAAGGCGGCAAAGCCATAGCACTTCACGCTGATCTGGGCAAAATGAGTGATATTGAAGCATTATTTACAAATACGATTGCTGAATTCGGTAAAGTGGATATTCTGGTTAACAACGCTGGGCTGATGATCACCCAACCTCTGGCTGAGGTGACCGAAGCTGATTTTGACAAACAATTCGCACTCAATGTAAAAGGCACTTTCTTTGCATGTCAGCAAGCCATGAAATATATGGAGAACTACGGAAGAATCGTGAACCTGTCTACATCCGTGATCGGACAAATGTTCCCGGCCTATAGCGTATATGCAGGTACCAAGGGCGCAGTGGAGCAATTTACCCGTCAGCTAGCCAAAGAGTTCGGAAGCAAGCAAATTACGATCAACGCTGTGGCTCCCGGTCCTGTGAACACCGAGCTTTTCCAAGCAGGAAAAACCGAGCAGCAAATCGAAGGCATGAAAAAAATGAATGCTATGGGGCGGCTCGGCGAACCGGAAGATATCGCTGATGTGATTGAGTTCCTGGTCAGCGCCAAATCACAGTGGGTTACCGGGCAGACGATCCGCGTCAATGGCGGGTTCATCTAAAAGCTGGAATACATGGAATGGAGGCTGTTTACGTTCATGATATTACACAAAGGCGAGACCTTATTTCGACAAGGAGAATCCGGCCCTTTATATCACTTAAAGAGCGGCTTGTTAAAAATTGTCCGAGTCCATGAAGACGGCTCGCAAATTTTAGTTAATGTGATTGTGCCCGATGAAATCATCCCGCACCACTCCCTGATCAGCCCCAATCCTTATTATGGTACAGCGGTGGCGTTGGTAACCTCTGAGGTCGAGGTTCTGTCGCAAAAAGAATGGTATCAGGCGCTGGAGCAAGATCCGGCTCAATGTCGGGCTATCGCTTTGCAGCTACAGGACAAGTTACGCATGATGCAGCAACGAATTGACCAGCTCACCGAGGTGTCACCTGCCGAGAAGCTTCGGAAGCTCCAACGCTGGTTCCACTCCTACATCGCACCCGCCACGTTAACGGACGTGCTGACGCAGGAGGAAATCGGCCAGTTTATTGGGCTGCGTCGGGAGACGATTAATCGGCTATTGCGTGCTTCAAGCGCTCCTTCTGCAAAAGATGATGACGATAATGCATCTCGATGAGCGAAAACCACTCTCCAGCATTCAGCGCGCCGAATCTGGGATGAGAGACGGTAGACGGCCCTGTTGATTTCCCAACGGTCGGCTCAATCTCTCTCATCTTGCGGATCACGACGTTTAATCCCTCCACAATTTCTCCTTTGCTAGTGGGTTGTTGGGGAGTGTACTGAGGGGATGGTGGAACTTGGACACGCATTGGCGGAAAGCTCCCCAGATTAAAAATGGCCGTGCCTGCCTCCGTTTTAACTCCTGTCTCCCCATTAGGCTGTAGACAAAGATCAATGTTCTTAAGATGCATATACAGTGCAGAGTTCACCAAATGAAGATACATTTGTCCAAGCGACCATTGACCCTCCTGAGGTGTGTATTGCAGTTCCTCCAAGCTAAAGCTGTCCAATTCAAGAAGATAGTGTTGTGCCGTTTCTTCGAAACGCTGCAATGTTTCAGTTGTATTCATATATTAATAATTGCCCCTCTCTATCAAAGTAGCTTTACTATACAAAAATGCTACTGACAGCATTATGTCAGTAGCATTTCAACATTTTTTCCACTTCCACACGTATCCGCTCCCTGAGCGACTCAGGCTCCAGCACAACCATATCCGCGCCCCATCCAAGTATCCATTGCAGTAGTTCCTCTGGCTGTCTGACGCGGAAGAGTACATGCAGTCCATCTGCACGCTCCTCTATGGCCTCCATATAAAAGTTGTTCGCTTCCTTCACCTTATCTGCGATATCTGAACGTGCTAATATGCGAACAGTTACATGACGGTCATCGGTTTGCTTGTAATCCTGCAAATGAAAATCGACAGGCAACTGAAACCTGTCCTCCAGCACGATAAGCTTGTCCATACGTGACAGACGGAAATGGCGAAGCTGCTGTCGCAATTCGCATTGCCCAATTAACATCCAAGAACCACGGAGCAGTACAAGACCATAAGGAGCGACCACACGCACACTTTGACGATTCCCGTCAGCCTCTGGCATTCTCTTGGAGTAGCCAAACTGTACTTTCCGTTTTTCCAATACTGCGAGACGCAACGTTTCCAAACAGGTTTTCTCGCTATGGTTTACCCCTTCACCCACCGCGAGCAGTCTGATGGTCGTACGCACCCGGGAAACTTCCCTGCGAACGCTCTCCGGTAATATGGCTTCAATCTTCCTGCGGGAGGTTTGCGCCTTGATACCGTAGTCTGTATCAAATTTTTGTTCGACAAAATCCGTTCCGATTAGCAACGCCACAGCCTCTTCTGCGGTAAAGCTCAGGGGGGGCAGGAAGTACCCCTCCATCAAGGAATATCCAATGCCCGGTGCTCCTACAATCGGTACACCCGATTCACTTAGAGCCTGAATATCCCGATAGATGGTCCTCACACTCGTTTCGAATATGGCTGCCAAATCCTCGGCTCGTAAAATATCCTTACGCTGCAACTCTAGCAAGATCGCTAGCAAACGATCTGTTTTGTTCATACCACGGCCCCTCTCTGGAAGGATCTAAAATGCAGAAATACAAAAAAGCAATAAGGGCAGTACAGTCACTGCGACTTATTGCTCTTTTTTTCATACGGAAGTTACTTCATTATTTAAAAAACACTTTTTCGACGTTATATTTAGCCTTTTGTGAATTGATGATGTAGGTTTCATAGATTTCTCGCTCTACAGCATCTTCCACAATACAAACCTCAATAATCGCTACTTCGTTCCGCTTGTCCTTGATCGGCGATACGGTATCTTCAAAATGCTTTTTGATTCTTTGTCTCAGCTTTCTTGCTTTACCAACGAACAGCAATTCCTCCTGCGTGTTGTAGAACATAAAGATACCAGCCTTATCTCTAGGGATCAGGTGAAAGTCGGTAAATCCGTAAATATGGCTGAGCTCAGGGTTAACCTGTTTGGTAATTGTGATATCCGGAGTTGGAATTGTTATATTAATCACTATGTCACTTCCTCATTCTATATAGGTGTAAATATTATCACAAATCCCGTGGTAACACCATTTAATAATCCTTTGTCCCATGACTAAAACTCCCGACTTAGAAACTGTATGAGAAAAAGATGACTCTGTTGAATACAGAGCCACCTTTTTATTTATGTTATCCATTTTTGTAATCCGTAATGCGGTAATACATCGTTTTATCCTTCAACTTACGGAAATGGGACCTTGCCGGATAAAGATTAGCCTCAATAATCCCGATACGTCCTTTCCGGTCTATTCCAATGTCCAGTCCATATATACGATGTCCCGGAAAAAAATTACTTAATCTCTTCGCGGAACGGATGGAAACACGATTAATATGGGACTCTAGGGCACTGGCAGACAGGTGCCGAACAGAAGATTGTTTTATGCCGGATTTAAAACTGAGTAAAGTTCCCTTACTCCGTGTATTGTTGGAAACAATATAACCTTTGCCTGCAACTTTGATAACCTTCCCTGTGACTACCCATACAGGTGAGCCGGTTCTCCGTTGAATGATGACTCTCATATCAAAAGGGCGTTTGTTGATGGTCGGACGGGTAATTCTGCGTTGAACCATATAACTGGCGTTCCCGATTTTTCTTCTAATATAATGATACGTATTGGTTCTACCCCTTACTAAAACTCTTTTATTCTCGTAATGTACGATGTACTTATGGTTTCCTAACCAGGAGACCTGGAAGATCCCCCGTCCACGACTCCCCCACACCGGTTTCACAATAACATGCACGTACTTGGAGAGAAGTTTCGAGAAATTATACCTATCCAGGAGCCTCGTTTCGGGGACATAAGACCTCAGAGACGCATACCTTCTCAATAACAAATATTTGTACCACTTATCTTTTGCTCCTGATGCCATGGGGACTCCACCTTTCTCATCCGCATTTTATGCTACTGAGATAGCCTTCAAGCAATTCCAAAAATAACTCCATTTCCTTATACGTAATATCACCTATATTGGCAATCCGGAACGTATTTAGCTTCTCTAGCTTGCCGGGATAAATCATCATGCCTTTGCTATAAAAATAATCATGCATAGATTGAAAATCATAACCTGCACAATGAGGCTCAAGAATGGAAGTAATGATTTTGGAATGATGCTCTTCGGGAATGATATAGGTTAGGCCTAACCGGGCTAACCCGTTAATTAAGGTTTTCCAGGATGTCGCGTACCTTTCGTACCTTTTATCCACCCCTTCTTGCTTTAATTCCTCAATCGCTTGTCTAAGCGCATATAAGGTTTGGACTGGGGGAGTAAACCGCATCTGCCCATGTTCCACAAAATAGTTATATTGAGCATACAAATTCAAATAATAGCTTCTTGGTTTCTGGCCTTTCAAATTCTCCAATTTGCTTTTTTCGGCGATCACAAACGAAACCCCGGCCATTCCCTGTAAGTTTTTGTTGGAGCTTGCCGCCAGGTAGGCAATGTTCATTTCCTTCAATTGAATTGGAACGGCCGCAAATGAGCTCATGGCATCCACGATCATGTCGATTTGATAGCTTTTGCACAATTCTCCGATATCCTTCACCTTGTTAAGCAGGCCAGTTGTCGTCTCATGATGTACGACGGCCAGATGGGAGACAGTGCGTTCGGAAGATTGGATAAACCTTTCTAATTCAGCCAAATCAATCGCATCATCGGGGGGACTTTTGAATTCAAAATAATCCACTCCATAAACCTTCGCTATCTCGCACATCCGTTTTCCATAGGCCCCATTGCTGACAATGATTACTGCATCGTGATTCGGGACCGAACTGATGATGGATTCCACCGCTGCAGTACCTGATCCGCCAAACAATACGGTCGCATAATCATCCGGGTCAGCAACCAACCGGGTCAGTTCTGTAGAAATGTACTCCATGATTTGACCAAACTCGGCTTCACGAGGACAAATATCCGGAACCACCTGTGAACATTTCACACTTTCTGTAGTCGTTGCCGGCCCAGGTGTTAGCAAAATGTTTTTCTTGACGACAGAACTCATGAACCGCCCACTTCCTTGCCCTTCAAAGGATCGTTATGAATAAAACGCTGCAGACGTTCTTTTACTTCGTGAGGCTTCATATGCGGACGAGCAAGCTGATCCTTAGAATCTTTGGATATTTTCAGACACAAAAACGTAAGTTCTCTATTCATTTTCCATTCTTGTAAAAAGACTTTTAGTTCCTCGAGACTGTGAACAAGAATCGACTTTGTATACCCACAGGAAGCAGCAATATCTATAAAATCAATATTATGCGATACCGTACTTTGCCCGCCTGTTGATTCATGGGCATTATTATCTAGCATGATATGAATCATATTGGCCGTATGGTAGTACCCGTTGGTTGCCAGGCTCCCCATACGCATCAACAGAGATCCGTCTCCGTCAATCACGACAATATTTTTGCTTGGTTGGCTCAGAGCTAACCCCAGTCCAAAAGAACCGATGCACCCCATAGAACCTACCATGTACAGGTTGTTATCTGCATCTTCAATTTCATATAGTTCGCGCCCAGTTTTACCAGTTGTTGCGAGCTGGACGGTATGGCTGTCTTTCATGGAGTTAATCGCACATAATGCATCATAGCGCGTAGGCATTTGATGATTCGCACGACCATGCTGCCGGATCTGATTTAAATGGATGGAGGTTTGCTGTTTTTTCAATGGCTCTTTGTCGAACGTGCCTTTTTTAACGACAAAAAAGAACGGGCGATTCCGGACGATTTGCTCATTAGCCTGGATCAATTGATTTTTTACCTCCTCTAAATCCTTGGAGAGATACTGCCATTCCACATCCATCAAATCCAGCATTTGCGTTGTAATCTGGCCCATCAGTTCATGCTGAGGCTCGTCAGGTATCCCCGGTTCTCCGCGCAGACTGACAAATCCAAGCAGAGGAATACGAAAAGGGTAAGTAAGGGAGGTCAATGGCGAAACAGCGTTGGTCAGCCCCGAATTTTGCATAAGGACTACCGATTTCTTCCCCCCTATATAAGCTCCGGATGCAATGGCGACCGCATCTCCTTCGTTAGCCGCTGCAACATAATCGCATTCGTTTATGGCATAATTGATCAAGCTTTTCAAGAAGGAGCATGGAACACCGCTGAAAAAGGTAAATCCTAATTTTTTCAGCTCTTCTCCTAACAATTTCGTGTCCATTATACGCGCTCACCCGAATCCGGTTCTGACGATGGGAGGTATTTTCGTTCCGCAGCTTGCAGCTCCTCTACCCCTTGAAGCCGGAATACTTCTTCGAGGGTTGCGACGCTCTTTTCGATATGGACAAGGCTTTCATCCCGATAAATTCGGTCAGATAATTGTTTCATGGCTCGGATGGATGCTCTCAAATTATGGTTTGCCCAAATCACAAGGCTGATCCCCATCTCCTGAAACCTGACGGTTGGGGTTGTATAGTATTTGGTAGGTACGATCACTACCGGCAATCTTCCGGCCCATTCCTTCATGAACGCTTCAATCTCTGTGACATCCGATCTTTTACTGTGTATAAATACGGCATCGGCTCCTGCCTTCCGGTACGCCTCTGCCCGCTGCAGCGCCACTTTAAGCCCTTTCCCGGCAATAAATGCCTCTACTCTGGCCACCACCGTAAAATCCGCGTCCGTTTGCGTATCTTTCATTGCTTTAATTTTCCCGGAAAACTCTTCGATATCAGCCAAGGTCTGCCCTTGACCGTTAATGAAAGAATTCATTTTGGGGAACCGCTTATCTTCGATGCATACCCCAGCAATATGACGCTGTTCCAGCTTCTTTACCAGCCGCCTTGCATTATTGAAATTGCCGTACCCCGTATCTCCGTCCAACAAAATCGGGATGGAGGTAGCGTCACTCATGAATTCCAAAACATCCAATACCTGCGTCCAGGAGGCCTCATTGTTGTCTCTGACTCCCATCGCTGCAGAGATAGATAACCCACTGGCCCAAATTCCTTTAAACCCCGCCTCCTCCACAATTTTGGCTGACAGACCATTATGAGCTTCCATGATAAACTCCAGTTTTTGAGAATTGACCAACTCTCTTAGCTGCTTTGTTTTTTTCATTGAGACTTTCTCCTTCTCCCCTAAAAATAACGTGCAAGGAATCTACTTCCAAATAATACTCTTGTTTCTCATGATCGTGTTGATCATAGTAGGATCGGGAAGCTGAGTAAATAGCATATGTCCAGGGTGTGAATTGGCCTCTATAATCCAAATATGGCCTTTTTTATCTATGGCAATATCGACCCCCAATTCGCGAACCGGATGCCGTTTATTAATCGTTTTGGCAATGCTGACGGATAGCTTAGAGATTCTATGATAGTAGGCATCTGCTTTCGTACGGTTGTGCTTAAAAAGGCTGAATAGCACTCGTTGCAAAGATACTGCATGCCCTCCTTTAAGATAATTGGTAACATATTTATGAGGTGCCGCAACACGGGCGGCCGCTCCGGAAATTACCCATTTTCTCCCTGGTTTCTGTAAATATATCCTGGTGTCAAAAATCGACCCGTGGTACTTAGCCAACCGAAGTCCTTTCTGTACCAAATACCGGTGTCTGGATTTCCGGTATGACTTAATTGCTTTTAAGACAGAACGAGATCCAACAAACTTTCGACTTGAACCGCTACGAACCTCATATCCTTTCTTCAATCTCTTGACCCGGATGATCCCGCTGCCACCACTCCCGTGATTGGGTTTTATGAAGACCGATGAATAAGTATTCAGCATCCGCGAGGTCCTTGAATCCGTAAACCAGTGGGTTTCAGGTAAATGCGAACGCAAAACGGGATGTTGCAACATTTCTTTATGCTTTTTCATTTTTCCAATAGGCACTTGTCATCCCTCTTATCTTTTTGGGTTTCTGCGCATACAGTATGCATATGCATCCAGATCCCCTTCTGCGTGGGCCGCTACCTCTGCTAGAAACCAAGATTTATGTTACAAAAAGGCATGTCCCAGCTGTTATAAATACCACCCCCCCTAGGAGACACCCTTTTGGACAGACTCGGGGTTCGGACCACAGAAAATAGGCTGTCACCAAATAATAAAAGCTCCGCAACCTCTTTCGGTAGCGGAGCTTTTATTTCCAGCAAGCGCTGGTGACACAGCCTGCTATTGTGCCAGGTGATATATGACTTTTAGCCGAATAGCTGCTTGGCTAATTATCGATCCCCCGGGACGGTTCCGCCGTTTTTCCCACCATTTTTTCCAGCACCCAGACAAGTCCCCCCACTGCAAGGCTAGCGATGACCGCCATAATCGCCGATCCGCCAGCATGCAGCAGCAGCACGGGAACCCACAGCAGCCCGAGCGAACGATGCACAGTCCGCATCCACTTGTTACGAACTTTGTTAATGAAGAAGCCATACCCGGCGATCGCCAGCAGAATGACAAATCCCGCAATCCCGGTATAGGTTTTGTTATCTTGAAGCTTGGTAATCAAAAAATAAATACCATGAACGGCAATCAGGATCAAGGTCGCCCAACCCAGCAGTTTATGCATAGAGTGTAACAATTTCCCAGTCTTTCTAACCAACATCGATGGCGATCTCAACTTCTTCTTAAACCAGAACCAAGAGAAGGTCGCAGCCCCAAGGAACACGGAGATAGTACCCGAAGTCTTGAATAATTCCCCGTTGCCTCCACCTCCTTTTTCACCGGGACGTCCGCCCATGTGCCCTGGCACATTGCTTACCTCGCCTCCCGGCGGTCGCAGGCCAGGTCCGCCCCCGGAAACCGAAGGCATGTAGTAATAGTAGATTACGAGCAGAGCTGCTACCGTAACTGCGATGATTGCCGGAATCCAAACGGTCTTTTTCGTTTTCATTAGTTATGCATCCTCTCCGGGAAAATTGCCTTGATTGTACCCGGTCAAGCTGAAAACAGGATTAAAGCTAGCTGAAAGTATTCCTTTTACCTCAGTCAGTATCGAGGGTGGTTGCAATAACGTTAATACAGGCAACCGTAACAGATAGAAAATCTATGAATTCCCTACTATGCGAGCACGCCGGTTTCCGTTACAATATGTCAGTGTGATTCTGGCATCGGCAGATTGACGCGTACTTGAATATTATTGGAGGCTTCTATTTTTTCATGCAAAATGAATCTCATTCTAACGTAAAAATCATAACGGCCGATCCGAGTGCGATCGGCCTGTTTGGCTTGGCTATTGTAACGCTTGTGGCTTCATCCCAAAAGCTTGGTCTCACCGAAGGCTTAAGCTTCATCATCCCTTGGGCTATATTTCTCGGTGCTTTTGCGCAGCTGTTTGCCTCCATTCAGGATGCAAAACATAACAATACCTTCGGCATGACGGCATTTGGTGCTTACGCCTTCTTCTGGTTAGCCGTAGCTAGTAGCTGGATGATTAAAATGGGCGTATTCGGCCCTGAGCTGGCGTCTGCTGTAGACGGCAAGCAGCTCGGCTTTGCCTTTGCGGGCTATCTCATCTTTACGCTCTTTATGACCATTGGAGCGATGGAGACGCATAAGGTTCTATTCTTTATTTTTGTGTTGATTGATTTTCTGTTCCTCGGTCTTAGCTTCGATGCATTCGGCGTTGCACCAGAGATATTCCATACCATCGCCGCTTATGCTGAAATGGGCATTGGTCTACTCTCACTGTACGGTACAGGAGCTGCCGTTCTAAATGCTCATTTTGGCCGTACATTCCTGCCCGTTGGACGTCCTTTCGGCATTTTCAAGCCACGTCCTTAACTGTATATGTAAACCCACAAAGCCGCCTTTCGCGCCGATCCGCGTAAAGGACGGCTTTATTCCTTTTCCATCACTCCCTCCGTATCAAAAAATACTAAAGAGAGTCGTTTAGTGAATATAAAAGCCCACAATGATAACAATATACATAAATTGCAATCAAAGGGATATTTTAAAAAATGACACAAGACGAATCTCGTACCACATTTCCGCAATTTCCCGAATCGTATTGGTTAGCTTCAACAACTGACATCCCCAATTTCCCCAAACTTAGTGAAGATATTCAGGTGGATGTTGCCATTGTAGGTGCGGGGATTACTGGCATTACCACTGCTTATTTACTTTCTAAAAAAGGACTAAACGTTGCAGTCGTCGACACAGGGCGGATACTTCATGGGACAACGGGCCATACTACCGCCAAAATTACCGCACAGCATGATTTGATCTACAGCGAGTCTCTTTCACATTTTGGCAAGGAAAAAACCCGGCTTTATTACGAAGCGAACCACAACGCTCTTCAATTTATCAAGCAAACGGTAGAAGAGTTTAATATCAATTGTCAATTTACAGAAGAAGATGCCTACGTTTATACATGTGCAGATACGTATGTGGAAAAAATATCTGCTGAATATAAAGCCTAGAGGAACTTGGCATCCCGGGAAGTTATATCGAACAAACGCCTCTGCCGTTTTCAACTAAAGCAGCTATTAAGATGAAAAACCAAGCCCAGTTTAATCCGGTACCTTTCTTAAGATATTTGGCAAACCAAGTCATCCGTCAGGGCGAGAAAATTTATGAACAAACCACCGTTGTAGGTGTGGAAAAAGGAAACCCCGCAATCATGTCGTATCCTCCTCGCATTTTCCATTCAATGATCCAAACGGTCTTTATTTTGCGCGATTGCATGCCGAACGGTCTTATGTACTAGCAGTCAAAACCGATAAAATCTATCCGGGTGGTATGTACCTAAGTGCGGAAACCCCGAAACGTTCGCTTCGCTCCGTAATGGTTAACGGAGAACCGATGGTTATCGTCGGTGGGGAAGGCCATAAAACGGGACAAGGAATCTGTACTTTCCAGTACTATGAAGCTTTACAAAAGTTCGCAGAGCAAACATTTGGATTAAAGGAGATCGTTTATCGCTGGTCGGCTCAAGACTTGTATACGCTAGACAAACTCCCTTATATTGGGCAGGAACTATCTAACACTTCTAACATCCTCGTTGCTACGGGGTATAGAAAATGGGGGATGACCACAAGTGTAGCGGCAGCTTTATTAAATACGAAGCTGATTACCAGAGAGGAAAGCCCGTATCAGGATCTTTTCTCCCCTTCAAGATTTCATATGGACCCTGACATTAAAACATTTGTGACTCAAAATGCGAATGTGGCTAAACATTTGATTGCTGGGAAATTGGGGATCAACTACAAAAAAGCCGAAGAACTGCAGCACGACGAAGGGGCGGTCATTCGGGTAAACGGCAAAAGAGCGGGCGCATGCCCTTGTCATGGCTCACGCTTTTCATATCAAGGCGAAGTCATTGAAGGACCGGCCAAAAAATCGCTTGGCAAGATTGAAGTCGGCAAGAGCCCTACATGAAGAGCTACACCCCGATAACCTAACCTTTTCGTAGCTCTGAATAAACATAGTTACGCTGGACAACATACCTTTGAGAATCATAAAAGAAAGGTGATCCTATGATAAGCCAACAGCCTACATTAGCGGCGCATGAGTCCCTAGAGATCCACGAAGCGCTTAATTTTAAAACGTTATGCTTAGCCAAGTCCAAATTAATGCAGGGCTTAGTATTCGATCAAGAGCTAAAGGATTTAATGGAAAAAGATGTTCAGCAATCTATACAAGCTATTGCCGATTTGCAAGCATTGTATGTTAAAGCACCGTTTCAGGCACCTGTTCCAGAATTCCGACCAACACCAATTTTAAATTGAGGTGAATGATGTGACATTAAATCAGACCCAGTCCGCAAGAATGGATTATGTGGATCCAAAAAACTCATTAAATATGCCGGAAATGGCAGACATGACCTTAGCGATGGACTTTCTGATTCGCGTCAAGGAAGGGGTTCGAAATACAGCCATAGCCTTGACGGAAACCGTCTCCCCAGATGCTAGAACTCTGTTGCGCAATCAATTGCATCAAGGCATCGCGTTTCATCAGGAAATCACTGATCTTATGGTACGAAAAAAATGGTTTCATCCCTATGATCTGCAAAAGCAGTATCAATTGGATCAACTATCAGCCAACAAGACGGTGGACATCAGTAAAATGAAACTGTTCCCAGACGATACCACCCGCAAGGGTATGTTTGATCGCACGCCGGACGAACATATGGGAGGAAACCAGGCATGAAAGCAGTGACCTACCAAGGTATCAAAAACGTTGTGGTTAAAGATGTTCCGGACCCGAGTATTCAAAAAGCCGATGATGCGATTATCAGACTGACAACAACCGCTATTTGTGGTTCAGATCTGCATCTCATTCATGGAATGATTCCGAATCTACAAGAGGATTATGTAATTGGGCATGAGCCGATGGGGGTTGTAGAAGAAGTCGGCAGCGGCGTAACCAACTTGAAAAAGGGAGACCGCGTGATCATTCCGTTCAACATAGCGTGCGGTGAATGCTTTTATTGTAAAAACCAATTGGAAAGTCAATGTGATCATTCTAATGAGCATGGAGATATGGGCGGTTTTTTCGGCTATTCAGGAACAACTGGTGGATATCCGGGTGGACAAGCTGAATATTTACGTGTGCCTTTTGCCAACTTCACTCACTTCAAAATTCCGGAGAGTTGTGAACATCCTGACGAGAAGCTTTGCCTGATTGCTGATGCCATGACTACTGCATTTTGGAGCGTCGATAATGCCGGAGTGAAGAAGGGAGATACTGTCATTGTTATTGGCTGTGGGCCGGTAGGTCTGTTAGCGCAAAAGTTCGCCTGGTTCAAAGGGGCAAAACGAGTCATTGCGGCAGACTATCTGGATTATCGTCTGCAACACGCGAAGCGCACCAATCACGTGGAGATCGTTAATGTGGAATCGCAAGAAAACGTTGGCAACTACCTGAAGGAGATGACCAAAGGAGGCGCGGACGTAGTTATTGATTGCTCCGGCATGAGTGGTAAAATGTCTCCGCTGGAATCCTTGGCTTCTGGTCTCAAACTTCACGGTGGAGCTTTAGGAGGGTTGGTCATAGCCACACAGGCTGTCCGCAAAGGCGGGACCATTCAAGTTACAGGTGTATACGGCGGACGATATAACGGTTTTCCTTTGGGAGACATTTTTCAGCGAAATGTTAATTTACGTACGGGACAGGCTCCCGTTATTCACTATATGCCATATATGTATGAGCTGATTGATACGGGAAAGGTGGACCCAGGAGACGTTGTTACACACGTCATTCCGTTAAGCGACGCCAAACGTGGATATGAAATTTTCGATACCAGACAAGACAATTGCATCAAAGTTGTGCTTAAACCTTAACTATATATTGGAGTATTGGAGGTAAACGTCATATGGTGTATGGCCTGCACGAAACCCTTGAAGTCCATGAACTGTCAGCGTTCAAAACAGTATGTCTTACCAATTCCAAAACAATGCAAGCATTGATCTCTGATCCGACTCTCAAAGCTATATTACAGCAGGATGTTGACTTATCGACCCGCCAATTACAAGAACTCGGCACCCTCTTAGATCAAGCCATTTCACAGGAGGTTAAGCCATGAATACACTGTTGGAGCATTTGACCGGACTGCATACCTTAACGGACCAAGTCATTGCAGCCGATTTTCTGAACGCGGCCAAAAGCGGTGTGAGAAATTACGCTATGGCCGTAACAGAAGCGGGAACTCCAGAAATTAAGGCAATTCTTACAAAGCAACTGGATGAAGCTATTGATACGCATGAACAAATTTCCACATACATGATTGAACGCGGCTGGTATCACCCTTGGAACGTAAAAGAGCAGCTTTCGATGGATCTGCAAAATATCAATACTGCATTGCAAGCTCCCGTTTTGTAAAGAGATAAAGTACGTTCTTGCTTATCTATGAAACCCGCAAAGTCTTCTTTCACGCCGATCCGCGTGAAAGAAGGCTTTTGGGTTTATCTCATTATCTTCATTATTCAGCTTGCCAATTCGGCATCCGCTCTGCAGGATAGCGAAGGCCTGCTGCCATTCCTTTGGGGATGATTGCGTTAATAGTCTCCATTTCTTCTGCGGACAAAACCACATCAACTGCTCCTGCATTTTCCTCTAGATACGTAACCCGCTTGGTTCCTGGAATCGGTACAATTCCCTCCTGCGCAAGCAGCCATGCCAACGCCAGTTGAGAAGGTTTGACCCCTTTTTGGGCAGCAAGGTCCTTAACATGCTGCACGAGATCCAGATTTTTCTGGAAATTCTCAGGTTGAAAACGTGGCACAGAGCGACGGAAATCATCTTCTGCAAAATCATCAAACTTCTGAATTTGCCCGCTCAAAAATCCGCGTCCAAGTGGACTGTAGGCCACAAATTCGATACCCAACTCCTTACACGTCGGTATAACTTCATCTTCCGCTTCCCGGCTCCATAAAGAATATTCCGTTTGCAGCGCTGTAATCGGATGTACCTTGTGAGCGCGTCGAATGAGCCCAGGAGAAGCTTCGGACAGCCCCAAATAGCGGACTTTTCCCGCCTGAACCAAGTCACTCATCGCGCCAACCGTTTCCTCGATAGGTACATTCGGATCGACACGGTGCTGGTAGTACAAATCAATCACATCTACTCCTAGTCTTTGCAGACTGCGGTCACATGCCTCTTTTACATATTCGGGACGGCCACTTACACCCATAAATGCGCCATCTTCCCCACGCATAATGGAAAATTTAGTAGCCAATACGACTTCGTCACGGTGGCTCCGCAGGACTTGGCTAATCAGTTTTTCATTTTTCCCCACACCGTAGACATCAGCAGTATCCCAGAAGTTTATCCCTAGCTCCAGCGCACGATGAAGAGTTTTGATCGACTCCTGATCATTCAACTCACCGTAATATTCGGACATACCCATGCAGCCCAGACCCAGTGCAGATACTTGAAGGTCGCTGTTACCCAGTTGTTTCTTTTTCAATTTTTATCACTCCTAAATTATCAGAATAGTCATCGCATTTCCTAATCACTACGTCACATTCCGTATGTTACTACTTAAAGTTAACTTGAAGTCAAGTATTGTCTTGTATATGCTATTTCAAAATTTTTTAGAAAAATTTGATTTCCGGGTTGTAAGAGGCAGCTGTAAATTTCCTATATATATGAGAAACGAATTATCGCGCGAGGTTCGGTTTCAAAATAATCCAATTGGAGGTTTAACATGCCAGCAAACTACTCTTACACCAAAACGTCCGATGGTTTCCATGTTATCATCACGCCAGCTTCGAATATTCAAAATAAAAATATTCGAAGCCGGATCACACAGCAAACCGATTACGGGATTAATGGGGGCTTCTTTAACCCAATCAGCACAGCAAAGGCGCCGACCGAGTGTTTGTCTATCGCGGTCACACCTAATAATACCCATGATACTAAGGCGAATGCCAAAGGGAATAGCCGTGGTACAGCATTTGTATACACGGAGAGCAACAAAACGAAAATAGGGATTACCCGTGCTTCAAGTGTGACGGATCTCAAAAAACAAATGGGGACTTCGATTACGTATAAGTCTATTATTAGCGGCGGTAGCCTGTCGCTGAAGAAAGAGGAAGAAGCATGGCTTGAGGATTTAAAAGATATTGAAAAATTTGATTTGAGCGGAACGTTGCGATACACCGATTCCACCGGGCGAACTGGCCTGGGCTTCAAGGTCGTAAATAATGTTTGGCAGGTCTACCTGGTTGTTCATGAAAATGCGACACTGAAACAACTTCGCAATTATTTTATTAAACAGGATTGCTTTGAAGCCATTCTTCTTGATGGTGGAGGCTCGTCCGGTATTCAAGTTAAGAACTCTGCAGGCACTATGGTTAAGTATGAGCAAACACGTTATATCTACAACATGGTAAAACTCATTAATATCACCTAAGCCTTATGATATAACGTGCTTGTATAGGAGTAAGGAGGCCTTATCGGCCTCCTCTATAAATCATCCAGCACAACGATTTCCAATGCCAGGAAAACAGGTGTTACAGGGTACAGATAAGAAACTTCAATCGGTTGCCCCGCTTGTAATTCTGCTGGATTGATTAATTGCCTCCGCTGACCATCCATCTGCTTATAAATATGTGTATCTGGGACAGATATATAGACCGCTTGGATAGGTTTTTCCGTTGGATCATCACTTTGGGGTAGTTCTTTAGCAAATTGAACAGGCTGTTCAAATCGGACCAAATAGTCCATGGTGGGGGCTGCTAAGGGTTGTTCTACTTCTTTTTCAATTCTTTCAATACTTTCGATTTTGGCACGCCCTGTGTATACCGTTGTGCTTTCCAGACGGACTAAGTCAAAAATAGATTGAGCCACCGCTCCATTAGATTCGTTAACCGGCGTAGCCGATTCTGTTGTAGAACATGCAGGCAGTAATGCTGCCGCAAGCAAGACAAGGACAAGGGCAGAAACTCTATTTTTCATAAGTGATCCTCCCTAATCTGGTTTAAAGAATACGTTCACTATTAAGACGCGGACAGGAACAATTTGGTTGCTTTAGTCTGTATTTATCCATTACATTTTGAAAGGTGTGCAATTATATGTTAAAAAAACTCAGTTTGGTAGCTCTCGCTGCATCAACACTTTTAGTAGGAAGCTCTATTACGGCAAGCGCTGATTCTACTGTAAATTACGATCATTTGCTCTCGGCAGGGACCACTAACGCTTTCCTGGCCATGGAAGATGGATCTTCATTTTATGCAACGGGAAGTAACAGTGATGGCAAGCTCGGCGTAGGCGCTGGCGGAGGGAATAATAAAACAAGCCCAATGCAAGCAGATGTATCCGACATCGCAATGATTGATGCTGGTGATTTGCATTCAACTTTGCTCAAAAAAGACGGAACCATCTGGTCTTGGGGGTTTGCAAGTTACGGCGAACTAGGGACAGGGAATAAGAGGGACACGGCAAGAGTACCTGTTAAAAACAAATATATTGATAATGTTAAGGAAGTGAGAGCAGGAGGTCAATTTACGCTTGCGCTCAAAAATGACGGCACAGTGTGGGCTTATGGAGAAAACAACTTTGGACAGCTGGGGATTGGCACAAAAGGAGTTTCCGCCTTTTCCGTTAAGCCTGTTCAGGTACAAGGTTTAGAAGATATTGTATCCATTGATGCTGGTGACAGTTTTGGCGCAGCCCTGGACAAAAATAATCAGCTATGGGTATGGGGACGTGGTTATGACGGCGCACTGGGGCAGGATGACAAAGAAAACCAGCTTACCCCTGTTCAATATCGAATTGATGATATCAAAACTTTTACTGCCGGAGCTGACCGCATTTATGTACTAACGAACAGCGGAGAAGTATATGCTTCCGGGAGTAACACTTCTGGAAAGCTTGGGGATGGAACCTCTACTTTTAGAAGATCACCCGTATTGATCAATGTTTCCAATGTAAGTAGACTGAAAGCAGGCAAAACTCAAACTTTTGCACTTAAAAATGATGGAACTCTTTGGGGCTGGGGAACCAATAATGAGGGACAGGTAGGTGACGGGACCGATGTATTTTCTGTTAAAGTCCCATCCCAAGTTGTAGATGACACAAACACGCCACTAACCGATGTAGTAGCATTCAGTGCAGCAGGAACCCACTCCCATGCTTTGACAGCCGATGGGACGGTTTGGTCCTGGGGATATAACAAAAACGGCGAACTGGGAATCGGCAACACCAAGGAACAATATGCTGCCACGAAAACGAATTTCCCAAATCCTTTTTCGGAATAACTAATATTCTTATACCTTAATAAATTGTTTAAGGAATACGCTTAGCCCTCCGTTTTTCCAACCCCAAAAAAGCAATAAGGGCAGTTCAATCAACTGCCCTTATTGCTCTTTATTTTCATATAGAAGCTACTTTATTACAAATAAAACTATGATTATGTATGAACAGAAGCGCTTCAGTAGCTTCTGGACGGTAGAGAAATTCATTTACAGAGCTAAGGCTTCTTCCGTAATCTTTTTGATATCAATGGATGAAGGCGTTTCTTCCTTGACCATATCGGGCAGGATATTTTCCAAAAAATAATCAACACAGTGTAACTGAATATTCTTGATTTTCACAAGCGCATTACGATACATGACTATAAATTCTTTTTCAGTATTTCCCCGCTGTAGTTCGGCAAATGCTTCGTACACCTGATCCATCTTGTCAGCAACTTCAAGGATCAAACCTTCTACTGAATTATCTTTGCCTTCCCGCAACTGTTTGCGAAAAATAGCTTTAAAATCCTCGGGAATATTCTCTTCAATAAAATACTCAATCATACCTTCTTCGACCTGCTGGATTAATAATCGTAGTTCCTTAGAGGAATGCTTAACAGGCGTTTTGATGTCCCCAATAAAAATTTCCCCGTAATCGTGACTGCTCGTAATCTCGTATAGCTTTTTCCAGTCAATACTGACACCATTTCTCTCTTCAATATCAGCCAGCGTTTTAGCGTATTGTACTACTTTCCAAGAATGTGCCGATACGCTGTGTTCCTCGAATTTAAACTTACCCGGACAACGGATGATTCTCTCCAGCTCATTTAGCGACCGAAAATACGTGTGAATCCCCATCATTGCATCCATCCTTTAATATATATGAGATAGTCAATATAAACCCCACTATAAACCTCAACTATTAACAGCAGATTATCGCAATATCAAGTTGAATCCACACATGTAGCACATATACAATTTTTGCTATACACTTTATAAAAGGGGAGTTGCAAAATCCTAAAAAAGTATAAAGTGGTGAAATCGTTGTTCAAAATCCTACTAATTGAAGATGATGAAACTTTGTTCCATGAAATGAAGGATCGGTTAACTCAATGGAACTATGATGTGTATGGCATCCAGGATTTTAATAAAGTCATTCAGGAATTCACAACGATAAAGCCTGACCTGGTCGTGATAGATATTCAATTGCCGAAATTTGATGGGTTTCATTGGTGTCGAATGATTCGATCCCACTCTAACGTGCCCATTCTTTTCTTATCATCACGGGATCATCCTACGGATATGGTGATGTCGATGCAGCTTGGCGCGGATGATTTTATCCAAAAACCGTTTCATTTTGATGTACTCATTGCAAAATTACAGGCGACACTCCGCCGCGTATATAATTACAATACAGAACCTGTCTCCCTGAAAACATGGCGTGGAGCGACGGTCGATTATGAAAAAAACGTAGTAGCCAATGAGGCTGGCTCCATCGAATTAACCAAGAACGAAATTTTTATTTTGAAGTTGCTAATTGAACAAAAAAATAAAATTGTCGCACGAGAGGAATTAATTAAAAGCCTCTGGGATGATGAACGTTTTGTCAGCGACAATACCCTGACCGTCAACTTGAACCGCCTGCGTAAAAAATTAGACGAGCTGGATTTGGGCCGTTTCATTGAAACGAAAGTCGGGCAAGGCTATATGGCTACAGAAGAGGCACCTGCCTATGATTAAAAAATACCTTATAGAGAGGCGGAGCTGGATTCTACTGTTTGTGTGTCAGCAATTCCTGATCCTGTTCATTGCTTATGTGGATGCAGCAATTCCGTTAATGCCGATTCTTTATATCGTCTTCTTATCTATGATGATTTTCTTGGTTTTTTTAATCATTCGCTATCCCAAGGAAACCAAATTCTATACCACACTAGAAGAATGGGAGAGCCCTCTTGAACTAACGGGTATAGGCGAACCGGAGAGTCCATTTGAGCAAATCATTGAACAAAAAATCACTGACCAGACCGTACGATTACAGCAGATCATCTCGCAAAATCAATTGACACTTGAACATGAAAAAGATGAATTATTATCCTGGATTCATGAGGTAAAAACACCTTTGACCACCATGCATTTGATGATTGAGCGGTTGGACGATAAGCCCCTAAAAGCTCAGCTAACCTATGAATGGCTACGAATTCACTTACTGCTGGATCAACAGCTCCATCACAAACGCATATCCTTTATTGAAAATGATCTGTATGTCGAGCAAGTGAATTTAAAATCTCTTGTTTTTAAAGAGATCAAAGCACTACAGTCATGGTGCATCCAAAAAGGGATCGGTTTTGACATCCAATTGGAGCACATGGAAGTGCTGAGTGATGCCAAATGGCTGGCTTTTATCATCAGACAGCTCTTAACCAATGCCATCAAATATAGCGATGCCAGTGATATTATCATTCACAGCTATGTACAAAGGGATCGAATACAGCTTGAGGTCCAAGACTTTGGGCGCGGTATTGATCCGAAGGATATACCCCGTATTTTCGAGAAAGGTTTTACCTCCACAACCCAACATTCTGATCATACTTCAACGGGTATGGGGTTATATTTAACGAAAAAGGCAGCACAGTCCTTGCTCATACATATAGATGTGCACTCCAAACCGAACGTGGGTACAACCTTCACTTTAATTTTCCCCAAACGAAATGATTTCGTGAGCATGGTGAGCATGTGACAGAGATGTCACATGCTTTTATGTATTGTTCGCCCAATCAAAGGAAAAACATCGGCTCTATTTTTATAATAAGGCTACAAGAACAATAAGGAGTGCATCGAAGTGAGTATTTTAGAAGCCCATAAAATTCATAAAAGTTACGGTAATAAGTTAAATATGCAGGAGGTTTTGAAGGGAATAGATATCGTCATTGAAGAAGGAGAATTTGTCAGTATTATGGGAGCCTCCGGCTCAGGTAAAACCACACTGCTGAATGTTCTTTCCTCTATTGATAAAGTGAGCCAAGGCTCCATTAAAATCAATGATATCGAAATGACGAAAATGAAAGAAAAGCAACTGGCTGAATTTCGCAAAAAGCATTTAG
This sequence comes from Paenibacillus sp. OT2-17, assembly GCF_009827695.1. Lineage (NCBI taxonomy): Bacteria > Bacillati > Bacillota > Bacilli > Caryophanales > Paenibacillaceae > Paenibacillus > Paenibacillus sp. OT2-17. Next base: position 100,339 of record NZ_WUDQ01000001.1, read on the forward strand.
GCTTTATTTTTCAAGAGTATAATCTGCTGGATACGCTAACTGTGAAGGAAAACATCCTCTTACCGTTATCCATCACCAAAACCCCTAAAAAAGAAGCCAACCAAAAATTTCAGGAAGTAGCTACAGAACTGGGAATTTATGAGCTCAAGGACAAATACCCCAATGAAATTTCGGGTGGACAGAAGCAGCGTACATCTGCGGCCAGAGCGTTTATTCATGAGCCCAGTATTATTTTTGCCGATGAACCTACGGGTGCGCTGGATTCCAAGTCGGCTTCCGATTTATTAAATAAGCTGGGCCAGTTGAATCAAAAACGCAAGGCAACCATTATTATGGTCACGCATGATCCTGTCGCTGCCAGCCATTGCAGTCGGGTCATTTTTATTAAAGATGGGCAAATGTATACGCAGCTTCACAAAGGCGAGCAGGAAAGACAAAGCTTCTTCCAGGATATCATGAAAACCCAAGGGGTCTTAGGCGGGGTCCAATATGAACATTAATCTGCTCATTCTAAAAAATTTGAAGAAAAACCTGAAAAATTATTACCTTTATGTTTTTGCTCTCATTTTCAGTGTTGCGCTCTATTTCGCTTTTGTCACATTACAATACGATCCCTCCATGGACGAAGTGAAGGGTTCTGTTAAAGGTGCAGCCTCCATACGGGCAGCATCCGTTTTACTGGTCGCCATTGTCTGCATCTTCCTTTTGTATGCTAATAATATCTTTATAAAAAGACGCAGCAAAGAAATTGGCCTATTTCAATTGATCGGAATGACTAAAAATAAAATTTTTCGCATCCTGAGTGCTGAAAACTTAATTCTATACTTCAGTTCACTATTCATCGGAATTGGGGTTGGATTTTCCTTTTCCAAATTAGTGATCATGATTTTATTTAAGACGACGGGCGTCGAAGCCATTGCCACTTTATATTTCTCTAACCAAGCACTGACTCAAACACTCATCGTTTTTGGTATCATCTACCTGTTGATCATGCTCATGAATTATTCCTTTATCAAAAGACAAAGTATTTTGTCTTTGTTCAGAGTAACCTCAACTACCGAGGGGAAAATCAAGAAAATATCTATCTATGAGATGATCATCGGGATCATTGGAGTTTCATTCATCGCTTTAGGATACTATGTTTCTTCCAAATTATTTGGCGGAGACTTTACATCCATGAATGAGTTATTTATGGCTATGGTGTTTATTTTGGGCTCTGTCATCATCGGAACACTCCTTTTTTATAAAGGATCTATCCGCTTTATTTCCAATATCATCAGAAAAAGTAAAGGCGGCTATTTGAACATTAATGAGGTGCTATCTCTCTCATCCATTATGTTCCGCATGAAATCCAATGCTTTGTTGTTGACCATTATTACAACAGTATCAGCACTTGCCATCGGTTTACTTTCCTTAAGCTATATCGCCTATTATTCTGCGGATCAAGCAGCTGAGGACAATGTGCCTTCCCATTTTGCAATGACGAATGTACCGGATGCGGAGGAATTCAAAGCGTTACTTCATGAGCATGATATAAAGTATCGTGAGAAGAAAATTGAAATCGTTCAAGTCAGTGTGAAGACAGCGCAAATTATGGAGACTCCTCTGGAAGAATTAAATGTTGGTGCCGATTCTATGACGCTGCCTGTCATAAGCGATCAATCTGTGGAGGGTGCGGATGTATCTCCAGGTCAAACGATTTTAACGGGCTATAATGATCTGTTACAGAAATTTATGTCCTTGAAAAACTTTGGTCCATTGGATTTGAAGGGAAAAAAAGAAGTCATACATCAACAATATTTGGGTCTAAAAAAGGAGTACGTGATTCCCTACTATTTCACAGCCGGTGGATTACCCACTGTCATTGTAGACGAAAGTATCTTTGAGCGGCTAAAGAAAGATGCAAATCCTGAGATTCAAAAGAAGTCATCCTTATATATTGGAATTGATATGATAAATACAGAACAGATCAAAGAAGCCGATCGTCTCTTTGCAGCTGCGAATTTTAATGATCAACAAACATCACGCCTTGAAATGAGCAGCAATCAGAAGCGGAACATGGGAGTGATCATGTTTGTAGTTGGCTTTTTAGGACTGACCTTTCTCATTACATCAGGCTGCATCCTTTATTTTAAGCAAATGGATGAGAGTGAAGACGAAAAAGCCAATTACACCGTGTTAAGAAAGTTAGGGTTCACTCAAAGTGACCTGCTTAGAGGCATTAAAATAAAACAACTCTTTAACTTCGGCATTCCACTAGTAATTGGCCTTTCACATAGCTATTTCGCCGTTCAATCTGGCTGGTTCTTGTTTGGAACTGAAATTTGGATGCCTATGATCATCGTTATGGTGCTGTACACCGCCTTATATTCCATTTTCGGGATACTATCCATCCTGTATTATAAAAAGGTCATTAAATCAGCATTGTAATCGGCAAAAAGCAAAAAAAAGCCCCAGGCGAAAGCGCTGGGGCTTTTCCAAATATTTGAGCATTTTCGTTCCTATGTGTACAATAAAATAACTATCATCGTAACCCCAAAGGGGGAGAGCTTATTTTATTATTAATCATCAATGGCATCGGCATCGTAGCCAATATCATACTCTGTTCCTCTGTAGGCGTGGCTATTATCGTAGGAATCGTCTTTTTCCTGATTGGCTTGCCTGAGTTTAAAAGATCGCCGAAACTCACGAAAAATGCTAAAAAAGATATCACCTATATTATGTCTACCCTATTAACTCTCCTTATATTCGTAGTTATTGTTTCTTGGAACCTCCATACTTCAGGTGACCTGTTTCTTGAAGGTCCGCTAACACCACAAATGAAGTTTCACTGGGGACAAAAGGTGTTGCTGCTAGGTCTACTGGAGGGCTTATGGGCTGTCATCAGCCTAAAATGGCTGTTGCCTATCTTTTTTGATCCGCTGGATCTCAGTAAGAAGCAAATCCTTGTTTTAGTAAGCGGGATTGTATTTAGTGTGGTTTCAGGTATTTATGCCATGCTTGAAGCAAGTTAAAAATGCTTAACGCAAAGGTTCAAAACCTTCTGCTTGCTTGAGAATCCGCTCAATTTCCACGCATGTCTCCGGTTGCAGCGTCACTTCGACTGCTTTTACATTTTCTTCGATTTGTGCCGGTTTAGTGGCCCCAATGAGTGCAGCGCTGATATCCGGTTCTCTCAGAATCCAGGCAAGCGCGAGCTGTGACAGGGTAATACCCAAATCCTTCGCCAGCTTATCCAGCTCCTGGACACAGTTTAGAACGGTATCGTTCATGTAACTGCTGATGACATTATTGACAGAGGCATCAGCCCCGCGGCTGCCCGTCGGTAAAGGTTGTCCAGGCTTGTATTTACCCGTGAGGATACCTTGGGCCAGAGGCGAAAATACAATTTGGCCGATACCTACCTGCCCGGATACGGGAAGTACCTCATGTTCGATATAACGTTCGAACATATTATAGATCGGCTGATTAGCAATCAGCGGGCGCAAGTTCAGCCTTTTTCCAATCCCATGGGCATCCGTGAGCTGAGCAGCACTCCATTCACTGACAGCAGCGTACAGAATCTTACCCTGAGCCTGAAGGTCATCAAGCGCTCGCAGCGTCTCTTCCAAAGGAGTACCCGAATCATAACGATGACAGAAGTACATGTCGATATAATCCGTGCCAAGACGCTTCAGACTCGCTTCACATTGCTCCATAATGTGCTTGCGTGACAGTCCCCTGTCATTGGGACCAGAATCCATAGGGAAGTAAACCTTGGTAGATAACACATAGCTCTCTCTTCGATAAGGCTTCAAGGCAGCTCCCATAGCCTTCTCGCCTTCTCCCCGGTTATACGCGTTCGCGGTATCAAAGAAATTAATCCCGAGTTCAAAGGCTTTGGCAATACAGGTATGAGCTGCTTCCTGCTCGGCAGCTGTACCGTACGTTAACCAGCTACCCAGACCGATTTCACTAATTTTAAGACCACTGTTGCCTACATTTCTATATTTCATATCTACTCCTTCTTTCATAAGAAGATCATATTTTTATATTTTAACATGTAAACCCTTTCATTAAAATCATTGATAAAGGACTCATGGAGTTATATGAAGGATATCTACCACCCTAACTGTTAGGGTGGTAGATGCTTATAGTCTCACAATCTCAAATCATATTTGCTTGCTTCCTACAGGAAAAAGCGCATCATATGCGGGACAAGGCAGTTTGTCGAGAAACTCCTGAAGCTGCTTCGGTTTATTTTTGTAAATATCCTTTAGGGATGTTCCATTATAAATATTGCCGATGACCACAGGATGGCATAGCTCACAGATCAGGATGTCCCCGTTCCCGTGAAGATGGAGCTGTTTTTTACCATCAACACAGTTGGAAAAATAAACACCAGGCTGTTCCTTGAAGCCCAGCGCTTCTGCAAAACGGTCCATACAGGTGAAATACAACACAGTATCGTCCTTTTTATGTGCAATCAGGTCATGAACGGAACGGACGAGCGCTTCCTTGGTGGAAATAGCGTTCCAGTTGGTATGATCCATTACGATGCTGTTTTGGATTTCATGGATGCGCACACCGAGTTCATATACCTTTTCGCTAATCGCTGGCATGTTGTTCTGCGTCTCGGCAAACAGCAACGTCTCCAGCACCGTTTCCAGCTTGGCTTCGGTACATAACCGGATATTTTGAACGATTTTCTCATACATGCGAGGATGAACATGATAATAGGTTGCATATTTATCGGCATCCGTGAAGTTGAAGGAGATATGAATATTGGAAAGTCCTGCATCACGCAGTTTCTCAATTCGTTCAGGGCTGAGCAAGCTGGCATTGGTATTGAGCTGGGTAGCGATGCCCTTGCTTGAGCAGTGAGCCACAATGTCCAGACAATCCTCATACTTCAAGGTCACTTCTCCCCCGGACAGTCGCACACGTTTTAACGTTGGAATGTCATCAATAATATCAATGACCTCTTTGCTGCTAATGCATTGCCCGTCGTTCCGCTGATACGCGCAGCAGTAATCACACTTGAAGTTGCAATTGGAGGTAACCCCGACTTCCAGTCCCTCCAGCCCGTAGATTCCCGGCTTTTCCAGTTCAAGTGCTTTATATTTGTTCTCTATACTCACTTTCTCATGATCCTCCCAATCTCAGGCTTAAGTCTTGAATCCCCTTGAGATTATACAGAATAGGAGCGGTTTGTAGATATGACATTGGTAACGGCGGGGCCAAACAGATACAACAGCGATAGTGACCTTGGAATCCGCCTATCAGAGCTGAAAAAATTAATTTGACAAGCACTGCCGAACTTTAGTAAATTCATATTAGTTAAGCACTTAACTACATTTATGGTGGTGATCGTTTGAAAGATCTACAGGATTACGTACTTGATTTGCCGCTGCATTCTCTGGTTTTCTTTTCACTGGTGGAAACGACAGCTGGATTAGTCGATGTCTCAGAGAAATACTGGCATTCGAAGGGAACCAATGGAGCCAGAATTCGAATTCTGGTTGAAATCATGAAGGAAGGAGGCACAATTCTCCCATCTGTGCTCGCCCAAAGGATCGGTGTCACCAAATCAAATATTAGCCTGCTGCTCACCCCGCTCGAAAACGAAGGATTCATTCGCCGGGAAGGCCATCCCATGGACGGTAGAAAATCGGTAATTTCTATAACAAGCGAAGGGCAAAGCCTTCTGCTGCGTAATTTACCCGAAAACCGGCAGAGGATTGAGGAAAAAATGCAAGTGTTGAATGATCAGGAATTGAAGCAGCTCCTTTCCCTGCTCAACAAATTAAAGAGGACGTAATGCAGCTTTTTTACTCAATTGGTTAAGTCCTAAACTAAAATCCCATTTGTATAAAAAGGATGATATTCCATGTCAATTGTTATTACTGGAGCCAATGGTCAATTGGGGAGCCTAATCATACAACAGCTCCTTCAAAAAGTCTCACCTCATGAAATTACCGCTTGTGTTCGCCACCTTGAAACCGGAAAACACTATGAGGCACAGGGAATTACAGTACGATTGGGTGACTACGATCAACCCGATTCACTTGAGCAAGCATTCGCGGGTGCTTCCCAACTGTTGTTGATTTCAAGTTCACATCCCGACGATACGATTCGTATTCGTCAACATACCCATATCATAGAAGCAGCTAAAAAATGTGAAGTAGAACACATTTTATACACCAGCTTTGCCTTTTCTGAAGCCAGCTCTATCCCCCTTTCCAATCTGCATTTGGCTACAGAACACGCCATTTGTACCACTGGAATTCCTTACACTTTTCTACGGAATGCATTATATACTGATTTTGTCAAAACTCTTGACCTGAACGCCGCCATAGCGAAGGGCGCACTCGATATTTACCCTGGAGAGTGGAAATTTAACACCGTCACGCGTTGGGATCTTGCCAGAGGGATCGCAGCAGTGCTATCCGATCCAGACCGCCATAAGAACAAGAAATATGAATTTGTCTCCTCCAGTCCCTGGACCTTTTCAGACTTGACAGCAGCTTTGACCGAGCTTACAGGCAGATCCGTCTCCCTCCGTCATGACCCCCAAATCAAAAATTGGATATTTGGGTTCTTGAGCAAAATAGATACGCGCTCCACGTCGGATGATTTGGAACAGTTGATCGGTGGTCCGCTCACTTCACTGAAAGAAAGCATCCGGCCCTTTATCTCCATATGAAAAGCAACGCTAAAAATTTCTTGGCAACACCCACTCCATAAATTGTGAGCAATATGTGAACTGGGCATACTTCTCATTCCCAAATCCATACTGAATATATCTGTTGGTAATGGAGGCGGGAATTATGGATAAAAGGATGAATCTGCTTATGTTCAGCGGCGATTATGATAAGGCAATGGCTGGACTGATTCTGGCAAATACGGCACGGGAATTGGACGTGGACGTGACGATGTTTTTTGCGTTCTGGGGACTATTTCTGGTTCGTGACCCTGACAAGATGACGTTTGAGGACAAGACGATTTATGAAAAAATCATGGGCTGGATGACTCCAAAAGGACCCGAAGAGCTGCCATTATCCAAAATGAATTTTAGCGGCCTTGGCAAGCTGATGCTGACGGAAATGATCGAAGATAATGAAGCCCCGAAGCTCATTCATTTCTTGAAAGGAGCGCGAAAGAAAAATGTAAAATTTTATGCCTGTAAGCTATCGGTCGATATTATGGGTTTTAAACCGGAAGAATTTATACCTGAACTGGAAATTATCGAGGCCAAAACGTATCTAAAAGATGCGCTCGAATCCGATATGCAGTTGTTTATATAAGATAGACCTACTGCCTTATCCCGCTTTTGGATGAGGCTTTTATTGTGACTAAATGATGACACTCGCCTATTTTTTTTAACCCATTCGGGCCTACCTACGTACCCTAAGAAGACAGAACGACTTGGGAGGCGCCGTATGCTCATGGCTCGAATTGGAAGCAGTAATTGTAGGTATCAGCCTTCTAACGAGGCTTATTTCCAAAGGTATCGTGAAAGTACAATCGGATATCACCAGACCTTTGAATCTCCATATGGGCAAAAAAAGCTGATTTATGCGGATTGGGCAGCCAGCGGCCGTCTGTATGGACCCATCGAGTCGAAAATAGCAAATGAATTAGGCCCTTTTGTGGCGAACACACATACGGAGTCTAATTTGACAGGGACTCTGATGACCCAAGCCTATGAAGAAGCGAAACAAATCATTAAAAGCCACGTTCATGCCAATGAACATGATATCATCCTGTTCGCCGGGTCTGGTATGACAGGTGCAGTGAATAAGCTTCAGCGACTGTTAGGATTGAAAATACATGAAAATTTAAAGCCCCTCTACCCCATCGCCGAAAAAGAACGTCCCGTTATTTTCGTTACACACATGGAGCACCACTCCAATCATATTTCCTGGGCAGAAACCATTGGAGACGTTGTGTGTCTTCCTCCAGGTCCTGGCGGGATGGTCGATCCAACTCATCTCGAACGACTGCTGCTTCAATTCCGGCATCGCCCTATCAAAATCGGCGCCTTTACCGCCTGCTCCAATGTTACAGGGTTCGAAGTGCCGATTTACCAGCTAGCCCGCAAAATGCACGAACATGGCGGCGTTTGTTTCGTTGATTTTTCGGCAAGCGCACCTTATACCGAGATCAACATGCACCGCACAGATCCCCTTGAGAAGCTGGATGGGATTGTATTTTCACCCCACAAATTTCTTGGGGGTCCCGGTACAAGCGGCGTTTTAATTATGGATTCGAGGCTGTGCCTCAATTGTGCTCCAGATCAGCCAGGAGGGGGCACAGTTAGCTGGACCAATCCTTGGGGTGGATACGAGTATAAAGATAATACTGAAGCCCGCGAGGATGGAGGGACGCCTGCCTTTCTACAGGCCGTTCGAACGGCGCTCTGCATTCGGCTGAAGGAGCAAATGGGATACAACCGCATGTTGGAGCGCAAAAAGGAAGTAACATCATTATTACTAAAAAGCTTGAATACCATACCAGGGCTACACATTTTAGGAGGAAGCAGCCAAGAACGAATGGGAATCGTTTCTTTCGTTGTCGGCCATATTCACTATAACCTGATTGTAAAACTATTGAATGATCGGTTTGGCATTCAGGTCCGGGGCGGCTGCTCTTGTGCAGGCCCCTACGGACATTATTTGCTGGGCATCGACCAGCAAACATCTAAACAAATGACAGACCTGATCCATGCGGGAGACTTATCTCGAAAACCCGGCTGGGTGCGTCTGTCGCTCCATCCCATGATGACGAATCAGGAAGTCTCCTATATCGCCTCTTCCTTACGAGCAATCGTGGAAAACATCACGACCTGGCAAAAAGATTATATCTATCAACCAGATACGAATGAATGGCGATCTATGAATGAACATCACAAAATAGACATCAGCAAATGGTTTAATTTTAGTGATTAAGAGACTCCTGTCCGTTCCCTTCTTTCAAAACTCTCATAGGATACACTGTAAATTACTATATGAGGAAAGAAGTGACGACAATGGGTCTCAATTTTCGCAACAGTACTAGTGCGGCTATCTTTGTGGTCTTCGCCTACCCGGACTTCAGCTGTAGTCCTGTTAACTACTCTAAAACAGGCTGGTACCGCGTTAACCCCGGACAGACTGTTCAGTTGTGGAGCGGCTTCGCAGGAGGTAATACGTTCTTTTATTACGCTGAAGATGATTTTGGACGCGAATGGCGGGGTTCATATTTCACTCAAGTTCCTGAGAATGCCTTCAATTGGTGCTGGGATACAGGCTGTACCACTTGTAGAAGCGTGGGACTGCGGAGAATCGCAGTTAGCCCGTTCGTCTTCGACTATACTATCAACTTTGTAACGAGCAGCAGTCAAAGAAAACCTGCATCTTCCACACTCCGCATGACATTGCCTTCCAAAGCAACCCAAGAGAAACCTATTTTGCGCAGAGTTCCTGCAACACCTAAGAGACTAAAACAAGGGAAGCCTCAATTACAGAAACGCATCACGCATAAAAAACGGACAAAATAAACAACGATCTATCAGCTCACATATAGTTTTTTAGAACCCAAAAAAGGAGCGACCTCACCCCCATGGCCTGCTCCTTTCTCTTTTATCTATGAGGTAACCCGCTTATTTACTCTCGGATTCCCACTTGGATATCTCTTCACGCACCCGTGGTGCTACCTCTGTTCCCAATAGCTCAATAGCTCTCATGACATCATCATGCGGCATCGTCCCAACGGGTACGTGGAGCAGAAAACGTGTAATGCCTACCTGTTTACGCAGATGGATGATTTTCTTGGCAACCGTGTCGGAATCTCCTACATACAACGCTCCTTCAAAGCTGCGTGCGGCATCGAAGCTGGAGCGAGTGTAAGGACCCCAACCCCGTTCACGCCCAAGCACATTCATGCTCTGCTGGGTGGAAGGGAAGAACTTATCCGCTGCCAGCTCAGTCGTCTCTGCGATAAAACCATGTGAGTGTGATGCAACCGGAAGCAGCGATGCATCATGACCAGCATGCCTAGCGGCTTTTTTATACAGTTCCACCAACGGGGCAAACTGTACAGGACTACCCCCAATAATCGCCAGAACCAGCGGCAATCCGAGCAAGCCTGCACGAACCACAGATTCCTGATTGCCCCCACTTCCAATCCATACGGGCAACGGATTTTGAACTGGACGCGGATACACGCCCAAATTGTTGATTGCCGGCCGATGTCCGCCTTTCCAGGTAACTTTCTCGGATTCCCGTATTTTCAATAATAGCTCCAGCTTTTCATCGAATAACTCATCGTAGTTATCCAAATCATACCCAAATAACGGGAACGATTCGATAAAAGAACCCCGGCCTGCCATAATCTCAGCTCGTCCATTCGAAATGCCGTCTAGTGTAGCAAAATCCTGAAACACACGTACGGGATCATCCGATGAAAGCACCGTAACTGCACTGGTTAACCGAATTCGTTGGGTCTGCGCAGCAGCAGCAGCGAGGATAACAGCCGGAGCAGATGCTGCATAATCTTTACGATGATGCTCCCCCACGCCGTACACATCCAGCCCTACCTGATCTGCAAGCACAATCTCCTCGACAACTTCACGTATTCGTTGTGCATGACTGATGACCTCACCCGTTTGGGGATCCGGCGTTGTTTCTACAAACGTGCTTATCCCTATCTCCACTTGTTCTACCCCCTATTTTCATGCCCTATTCTCATACGGCTGCTTTCGAAGCCAATCATTTTAAAAACCGATATCTTTATATTGAACCTTTTTTGCATCTTTTTCAAGCTCTCTTTTTCTGAGTCTGAAAACCAGCCAAGGGAAGTGTCTAGATTCGCCGCAGGAAAAGAAGTCTCTTTGTCGAATATTGTATGGAATAAAGAAGATTCCCATCCCACAACATGAATACAACAAGGAGGCACATACATTTATGGCTTTTGTCATTAACAATTTAAAGGATAACAGCAATGTTGCCATCACTGACCAATTAGGCGGATTTACGGTACTGGAATACATAACAGATTTGAGTTCCACCTCGGTGGAGGCTGCGAAAAACAATTACTATATGAGCAAAAGTAATATGCGCCGCAAACAACTCATGATCGAAATCAACAATAGTGAGATTATGATGAAGGCGGGAGCCATGCAATATACTGTGGGTAGCATGGAAATGACTACCGGTGTAAAAGGCGTTGGAGGCTTAATGCGAAACTTGGTGTCCGGTGCTGTAACCGGGACAGGTGCCATTAAACCACACTATAAAGGCACGGGTACCATCATGCTGGAGCCTACCTACCAATATATTTGGCTTATTGATGTGGACAATGACGATATTGCCATCGAAGACGGCTTGTTTTTGGCTTGTGACACCACGCTAGACATATCCGTCGTTGCACGTAGTAATCTTTCCTCTGCTGCACTGGGTGGAGAAGGGTTATTTAATTTAAGCGCCCGCGGAAAAGGAGTGCTTGCACTTCAAGCTCCGATCCCTTCCGAAGAAGCGGTCGTTATAGAATTGCAAAATGATGTGCTGAAGGTGGATGGTAACTTCGCCCTCATGTGGTCCAATACCTTACAGTTCACCGTCGAAAAATCCGGGAAAACCAAAATGGGCTCGGCTGCTTCCGGCGAAGGGCTAGTAAATGTGTACAGGGGAACAGGAACCGTATGGTTAGCACCATTATAAACATAAAAAAGGAGAAGCCCCGGCTTCTCCTTTCTTACATTTTAATTCTTTTTTACAAACTCCGATTTTAGCTTCATTGCTCCAAAACCATCAATTTTGCAGTCAATATCGTGATCGCCATCTACCAGACGGATGTTTTTTACTTTGGTGCCGATTTTCAAGACGGATGAGCTTCCCTTCACTTTAAGGTCTTTAATGACCGTTACAGAGTCACCATCCTGCAGAATGTTACCATTCGCATCTTTGACGACCTTTACGTCTTCACTACTTGCTTCTGACTCGGTAGACCACTCATGAGCGCATTCCGGGCAAATGAAAAGACTGCGATCCTCATAAGTGTACTCTGAATTACATTCAGGACAATTTGGTAAATTAGACATGGTATTATGTACTCCATTCATTTTCAAATTCTACTGCTATGCTAAGCTTCCTTGATAGACCAAGCTTGCTCCAAGTCTTCCTTGGAGTTCCCTACAAGTATATTGGATAATCCGTCACGATTCCACTCATCGATGAAACTAATCTGAGTATTGTTGTATCTTATATGTAAGCGTTCTGTCTGCTGAAAATGCCGAGAGGTAAACATGTAATTAAAAAGGATGCTGTCTTCCTAGGCAGCATCCTTTTTTACGGCACGTTTATTATGCTTGGGTTTGCTTGATCAGTTCACTAATTCCTTGACTAAGCGGCGTAAGGGGGCGTTTCAACAGCTTCTCGAAGTCGTTGCTTACGACATCCAAGGCTCCTTCACGAATTGCTTGTTGAATACCGACCACAATAGGGATGGCACCTTCCGGGACTCCCGCACCGAGCATAACCTCGGCATACGTAGCATCATCCACCTGCTGTACAGGTACGTCTTTGCCCAGAACCTCAGCAAGTACCGCTGCAAACTCTTCTTGGGTAATCGGCTTACCGGAGAGCTCATATATTGTATTCTCATGCCCTTCGCCAGACAAAACGGTTGCAGCTGCTTGCGCATAATCTGCGCGGGTAGCCCAACCTACTTTACCGGACCCTGCCGAGGTTAGCCAAGGAGCTCCCGCGAGTACGGATTGGATCGTGCCTGACTCATTCTCCAGATACCAATTATTACGCAGGAAGGAGTAAGGAATGCCTGACTCACGAATGAACTCCTCCGTGATGCGATGTACGGGCGCAAGGAATAGAGTGCTGTCAGCGGCATTGGCAGCGCTAGTATAGGCGATGAAGCCTACTCCAGCACGCACAGCAGCATCAACAGCCGCTTTATGCTGACGGATTCTAGTATCATTATCCCCGTCTGCGGATATAATCAGCAGTCGATCTACTCCAGCAAACGCCTGATCCAGCGTCTCCGGTTTATCAAAATCGCCATGACGAACGTCAACACCACGAGACCGTAAGTTCTCTGCTTTTTCTGGATTTCTTACGCTAACAATAAGATCGTTTGCGGAGACAAATGTAAGCAACGTATCTATCACGATGGAACCCAGTTGCCCCGTTGCTCCTGTTAATGCAATTTTCATATGAAATCCTCCATTCAAATTGTATTCACTTTTATATAGTAACTAAAAATATAACACATGTCTAATCTAGAGTCTAAAGGTCTGCTTTTCGGGTAAGAGTTGGTAACCAGACTTTCCCCAGAGAAAGGAACATGTATATGAAGAAAGCTATGATTATTGTAAATCCCTCTTCCGGCAAAGAGGAATCCCTCCAACATGTCAGAAGCGTAGAAGAAATTCTACGTGATCAAGGATACGTTGTTACGGTTAAAGAGACGGCAAAGGAACTGGACGCCACTCGTTTTTGCGTCAATGCGTGTGAGGAAGCTTGTGACCTAGTCGTTTCCATCGGCGGGGATGGCACACTTCACGAAACAATCAACGGTTTCATTGATCAAGACCATCGTCCAAGACTGGGTGTCATTCCTCTGGGGACAGTCAATGATTTTGCCCGTGCCTTGCAAATTCCGCTAAGTCCCGAGCTGGCGATCCGTACACTGACTTCTACCCGCGTGAAAAACGTAGATATGGGTCTCTTAAACGGCCGGATGTTTGCCAATGTGGTTGCCACAGGTTCGCTTGCTGAATCGCTATCAGCTGTATCATCAGACGATAAATCCATGTTTGGCACGTTTGCCTACTTCAAAGAAGGCATGAAAGAGCTTATCAGCCATCCTGCCCACTCACTTATCGTCCGCTATGATGACAATATCTGGGAAGGAAAATCCCCACTCTTTTTGGCTACTTTGACCAATTCAGTTGGCGGATTCGAGAAACTGGCGCCCGATGCGGCTGTTGACGATGGTCTGCTTCACTGCTTTATTTTCAAAAACCTCAATATATTGAACACCGTGACGGCCAGCATATCCTTATTTTTAGGCAACCTGAAGGATCATAGTGATATCGTTTACTTTACCGCAAAGCATGTAAGTGTCAGCTCTGCAGAACCGGTCAGTACGAATGTAGATGGTGAGGAAGGGCCGTCTTTGCCTATCGAGCTTGGTATTTTACCGCGTCATATTGAGGTAATTGTGCCGGAAGAGGTTTAAGTAATGCGGTGCTGGTCCTCAAGCTTGAGGATCATACTCGCTCAATTTCCCCTCGTAGATCAAATGGAATCGATCACTTTGACGAAAATCGTCTGGCGTAACAAGAGCGGGCAACTTGTTCCATATTTTTATGCCGGATCGCTGTAAAATTTCCGCAACGAATTGCGAACAAAAATAAGAATTGCTGAACTCGACTGGTTCTTTGAGCGCAATACCAATCAAACCCAGTAAGTTATACATATATTTTTGACGACTTCGGATAAATACATGTAAAACTCGCTTCATTTTTTCAACTTCACGGTCGGTTACTTGAAGCTCGTAGATAACACATGTTGTATTCGGAAATCTGCTGTATGTACCTGTCTTAATATCCTCTTTCACGAAACCACCATCCAGAGGGTTATTAGGGGTCTTTCTCCCGAAGCTGTATAACTCCGAAAGTTCCCGGTTGAAGGAAATGGAGGCGTGATTGTATGGCGCTCTCGTATAGCTTTTAATGACTCTCGTAAGAAACGTTCCCGTATTCGTAAGCAAGATAAAGACGGATTGATCTGCTACCATTTACGAAATTTCCCCTTATCAAGTTTGAATTATTCCTTCATAATAACATAGGAACCTTAATGGAATCCTATTTCGCGATAAGTTGGTGAGTGGTAATGGACAGTTCGCTATTAACGTTAATCCTTATTTTCGCAGCCTTATTGGTCATCCATCTGATTTATATAGTGGTAGTCAAAACACAGCCAGACAAAGACTATGCAGCTATTGGGCTTCGCATCAAGACATGGTGGGGTATGTTCTTTATCTTTTGCTTGGCAACTCTTTTCAATCCGATCGTTTCACTGCTTTCCTTGATGGCACTCACCTTTTTTGCGCTAAAAGAATACTTTTCCATGATTAGATCCAGAAAAGCTGATCGCAGATTGTTTCTATGGGCGTACTTAGCGATTCCCGTACAATTTTATTGGATTTATATCGGGTGGTACGGAATGTTTATTGTCTTTATCCCTATCTATGTATTCTTACTGCTACCGCTCCCGCGATTGATCAACAAAGGAACGGTTGGTTTTTTGCGCAGTGTCAGTTCGACCCAATGGGGGCTCATGCTGATGGTTTTCGGGTTGAGTCATCTGGCCTATTTTCAGTTTGCTACGCCGCAATACGGAGCAAAACTTGTACTTTTTCTAGTGGTACTGACGCAGCTCAATGATGTCGTACACTATCTAGCATCACTCTATTTCGGAAAGCGGAAAATCGTCCCGACATCCAATCCCAATATAACTTGGGAAGGCTTTGCATTCGCTTTTCCCGTAACCATAGCGGCTTCCTATCTTATCTATCCCTATCTGACGCCGTTTGACCTGAAATTTGGAATTATTTTCGGCATGCTGATCAGCTTGAGCGGTTTCTTCGGTAGCTTAACGGTTTCCGTGCTGAAGCGGGATTTATTAATCGGCGATGATGATAAGTTCGATGCTTTGAAAAAAAGCTATTTAAGTCGGGTGGATAGCTTGACCTACACCTCGCCCGTCTTTTTTCACGTGATCCGTTATTTTTTTGA
Organism: Paenibacillus sp. OT2-17; assembly: GCF_009827695.1. Classification (NCBI taxonomy): domain Bacteria; kingdom Bacillati; phylum Bacillota; class Bacilli; order Caryophanales; family Paenibacillaceae; genus Paenibacillus; species Paenibacillus sp. OT2-17. Next base: position 116,117 of record NZ_WUDQ01000001.1, read on the forward strand.
CTTTATGTAGCGATTACATGGCTCAAACCTCGTATGAATAGTGATCATGGAACACGATATCTTGTTATGAAAAGGGCAGCCTATCCTCACCCAAGGATAGGCTGCTTTTGCGTGTACTACCGTTGCAGGGCATTCCTAATCCTGCTAACCCCTTCACGAATTTCGTTTTCCCTTAGATGCCCGTAGCCCATTAGCAGTCGATTCCCTTCGAGCTGTGCCGCAAATACATTTTCGCTACGGAGATGTTCTAGCAAATTCTCTCGGAGTGGGAACTGAAACTCTGCTACCAAATGTAAACCAGCCGATCGGCCACATACCCGGTATTGCCCTGTAAATTGCTGCTCCAGGCTATCAAGCAGGACCTGACGACGCTTGGCGTACACTTTTTTCATCTTATGTACATGCTTATGAAGGAGTCGCTTCCTGATATACCGACTCAACACAATTTGCTCCAGGCTCGCTGTCTGGTAATCCGCCAGTTGCTTTAAACGGATAAAATCAGCGACTCGTGACGGGGGAAGAACAATATAGCCGATCCGCAGTGCGGGGAACAGAATTTTGCTAAACGTCCCGACATATAGCACCCGTTCTGGGTCCAGACTCTGCAAAGAGTGGACGGGCGCCCCGTCATACCGGAACTCACTGTCATAATCATCTTCGAGCAGAAGACATCCTGTCCGGGCTGCATACTGAATAAGCTCGATCCGCCTTTGGATCGGCAAGATACCCCCCAGCGGGAACTGGTGCGAGGGTGTCAGATATGCCAGCTTGGGGTGTCTCTTTTGCGGCAGATCGGCTGTTATAACTCCCGAATCATCAACAGGCATGCTCCGCAGTGTGGCCCCTGTAGCCGACAGAATGCTTTTTAAATCTTCATTTGTCGGTTCCTCTACCAGAACTTCGTCTCCAGCTGACAGTAACAGACGGGTGACAAGCTGAATCGCTTGTACTGCTCCGCTTGTGATTACAATATGTTCCGGTCTGGCTTTCGCTCCTCTGGTGTGAACCAAATAGTCGGCCAGCTCCCTTCGTAACTCAGGCTCTCCAGCAGGGTCGCCATAACCCAGTGCCAGATCAGGAGCCTCTTTGCATACGCTCTGAAGCAAGTCGGCCCATGATTTGCGCGGGAACAATTCCAATGCGGGGAGGCCTGTCCGGAAGGATATTACCGACTCCTCATTTGAATATGAAGTATTCATTGCAGACGCAGACGCCTCGATAGGCGGTGCGGATACATAACCTGGAAGAACGGCCCCCTCGGCTACATAGGTACCTGAACCCGAGCGCGCAATGGCTAAGCCTTCGGCTAGCAGCATTTCATAAGCTTCGAGGATAACATTCCGGGAAACATTCAACTGTAAGGCCAGCACCCGGGTCGAAGGAAGTTTATATCCTGCATGCAGTTCTCCGGCTAAAATACGGTCCCGTATCGCTTGATACACCTGACGCAGCATCGGAACTGTCACATTCTTATCGATAGATAACCACATAGGTTGCCCCCTCAAGCGGTACTGTCAAAAACCTCTTCAACTGGATCTACAAGTGCCCAGTTTCTATTGCTACAGTATATATCAATATCTGTACAAGAGGTGAGATGAAATGAACAAACCAACCTTTTCGACTTACATGGAATTAGTGATCGCAACCTCCATTGTCGGCAGTTCTGTAGTAGTCGGTAAACTGGTCGTGATGCGGCTGCCTGTTTTTTTATCGCAATCTGCCAGTCTGGCCGTTGCCCTTCTGTTCTTGGTACCCATTGTATTCATCAAGAAATATTCACTAAGGATCAGCAAACGGGATGCCTTAATCCTGTTCATTCAGGCCCTGATCGGCATGTTTCTCTTCCGCGTCCTAATGCTGTACGGGCTGGCCTACGCCTCTGCTTCCGAAAGCGGAATTTTAACAAGCTTGACCCCAGCTATCGTTGCACTTCTTTCGTATATACTGCTGAGAGAAAAGATTACGCTACGCCCCGGTCTCGGGATTGCCTGTTCTCTGCTCGGTGTTTTGGCGTTGCAAGTGCCTCACATATCGGCGCTCTGGTTCAATGCTCCCAACGCAACCTCGTTCATTGGCATGCTGCTTGTTCTGTCTGCTGTGTTCGGAGAAGCGGCACTAACGGTATTACGCAAGATGCTATCCAGCGATGTCTCTTCCCTGCTTGGGACTATGTATATAACACTCTTTTCATTCCTTATGTTTCTGGTTTGTTCCTTCGGGGAGGCCCAACAGTTCAACTTTAACCACGTTGGGGCAGGGGATATTGGGCTTGTCTTATATTATGGTATCTTTGTCACCGCATTAGCCTACGTATTATGGTTTCGGGGCGTGTCAAGGGTATCGGCTAGTACAGCAGCTGTATACACGGGTTGTATTCCCGTCAGCACACTACTGCTGTCCTATATCATCCTCCGTGAATCCTTCTCATTTGCTCATCTGGCTGGTGCAGGCTTTGTATTTCTCGGCATCATACTTATATCACGCGGTGAACGCCGCTGACTTACGCAAAGACCTTCTCAAAAAAAGAGGCTCCCGGCTGAAACTTCGGGAGCCTCTTTTCTTTGATTCAAGTTCTTATCGCATTGAATTAATGCACCTGATCCAGCAATTGATATGCTTCTTCCTTCGTTGCAGCTGCTAGAAGCGCCTCTCTGAAATGATCGTCCATCAGCTTACGTGATAACATTTGCAGCACTTTCAGATGCGCATTTTCCTTGCTGTTGCGCGGTACGGCAATCATGAAGATCAGTTTTGCTTCACTTCCGTCTGCACTATTCCAGTCAACACCACCCTGCTTGATGCCGAAGACCACGCTTGGCTTCAGGACAGCTTCCGATTTGCCATGAGGAATGGCAATATTCATTCCAATGCCTGTGGAGCCTTCTTCCTCTCTGGCTAATATTGCCTGTTTGAAATCACTGGCAGAGCTTACGGCTCCATTTCTCTCAAGTGCTCCGATCATTTCATCAACTACAGCATCTCGTGTCGTTCCTTCCAGATCCAAATTAATCAGATCCATTGTTACAATATCCGTCAGTTTCTCAATGTGAATGGCCTGCGAAGACACGGCTGGCCCGTTATTTGTGACAGTTGTTGAGGCAGATGACTCCGCAGCGGCCATTGTAGTAATCGCAGATTGTCCAGCTCCTGCGGTAGAATGTCCAGGCATCGCTTCCCCAGCAACATCCGAAGTTACAGTTGCTGCAATATCCTTTTTCAGCAAGCTCACCAAGACAACCGATACGGCTACACCGACAATAACGGCGATGAAGAACATAAGCACATGGTCCACTGCACCAAGTACAGCTACAATCGGTCCACCGTGAGCTACCTTGTCACCTACATTCCCCAACATCGCAATGACAGAGCCGACCATGGACCCTACCATGATACTGGGAATAACACGTAGTGGATCTTGCGCCGCGAATGGAATCGCACCTTCGGTAATACCGAACAAACCCATCGTGAATGTTGCCTTCCCAGCCTCGCGTTCTTCAGGTGCAAATTTACGTTTGTTGATCATCGCTGCAAGTCCCATCCCAATTGGCGGGATACAAATCGCAACGGCGATCGGGCCCATAATTTCATAATTCCCTTCGCCGATCATAGCCGAACCGAATAAGAAAGCGACTTTGTTCACAGGTCCACCCATATCGAAGGAGATCATCGCACCTAGAATCAATGCCAATAGAATTGAACTTGTACCTTGCATACCTGCAAGCCAACCTGTTAAAGCTTCAAACAATTGTGCGACTGGAGCACCAATCACAAAGACAAAGATTAATCCTACAATTAAAGATGCCAATACAGGGATAATAATAATAGGCATGATCGGCTGTAATGCTCGGCCAACTTTAATTTTCCGAATCCCAAGTGCAACATAACCCGCCAGGAAACCGGCGATAATCCCGCCGATAAATCCAGCCCCCGCCTCACTTCCATAAAAGCTGCCGTTCGCAGCAATGAATCCGCCAATCATACCTGGTGCAAGCCCCGGTCTATCCGCAATACTCATCGCGATAAATCCGGCGAGGATCGGTATCATAAAGGTAAACGAAGCTGAGCCGATATCCTGAACCGTCTTCCAGAATGAACCGTCCGGTATAACCAAACCGCCTGGAGTCTTCTCACCGCCAATCGTCAACGCAATGGCAATAAGCAATCCTCCAATGACGATGAAGGGTACCATATAGGATACACCGTTCATCAAGTGGCGGTAGATGGGATTTTGTTTCGGCTTGTTCTCCTGTGAGCTACTTTCGGCAGAACGCGACTCTGCCTGGTATACAGGCACATTCCCCTTCATCACCCGCTGGATCAATTCCTCCGGACGGCGAATCCCATCCTGTACGCCAACGACCAGCAGTTTTTTGCCGACGAAGCGGTCTTTAACTACCGTTTTATCCGCTGCAATAATAATGCCATCTGCCTCACGGATCTCCTGCTCGGTCAGTTGATTTTCGACTCCAATGGAGCCTTGTGTCTCAACCTTCATCTCGATGCCCAGCTTTGCTGCTGCCTTTTGCAGATTCTCAGCTGCCATATACGTATGTGCAATTCCGTTAGGACATGAGGTAATCGCTAATATCTTCATAGTCATTCCCCTTCTCTCTGTTGTTTCCGCTTACATTGATAGTATAAACGCCTATCTTGCTGTTATCGGACGAACTTTTTACCGGAACTTTCGGAAAAACGGAATTAAACCGACAAAAAACAGGACTTATCTATAAGTCCTGTTCCAGAGCACAGCTTTTGATTTTAGTTTATCCCTTCATTCTCCCTAATAATCTCATCGCATCGGTCTCTTTAGATAAGGCATGAACCAAAGCAGGCTGCTCACTGATCAGGGATAATTCCTTAAATAACTGCCGCATCTCTTCCCGCCCATCCTGTTTGACCGCAAGGAGGAACACAAGCTCTACTTTCTCGGTTCCCCAGGTAAGCGGCTGCTTCAAGGTAGCGATTACAATGGAGGACTGCCTTATCCACTCAGAACCGCCATGCGGGATGGCTATGCCTCCCCCAATCGTCGTAGCCGACATTTTTTCTCGCGCCAGTACGCTGTCCACATAACCGGGCTCCACATATCCTTTGTCCTCCAGTATTTGCGCCAGCTTGGAGATCAATTGTTCCGGATGCTGCACTTCCTGCTGGGGAAAGACCAAAAAAGGTGTTGTATATTTAAAAAATACAGATTCGTCTGCCGCCCTCTGTTCCGGCTCATCTAGTCGTCGGATCACTTGCTCCAGCCGACGCTCGTCCTTGGCATCCAGCAAGGGAGAGACGAGAATATGCGGAACGTTCATCTCTGGGAGATCTACAGTGGTAATGACGAGATCCACCTCCTGGGCTGCCAGATAGTCCTGGACTTCTGCTTTGGAAAGGGTTGTCTCCACATGTACAGCCGGAAATTTACGTTCCACCTTGGTGCGCAGCAGTTGGGACATACCGATGCCCATGTGACACACGATGATGGCTCTCTGGGGGTGACTCTCTTTCTGATGCAATCGCTCCACAGAAGCCTGAAAATGCAGCGTTAAATACGCCGCTTCCTCCTCGGGGAAGGATAGCCGGATCCATTTTCCTACCTCTTCCAGTGTAATAATAACTCGGTCGAACATGTAGGGGTACATCTTCTTGATCTCGGCCAGCATAGGATTGGACACGGTCAACCCATATTGAAGACGGTTCAGGGTCGTATATAAATGGACATTCAACCCTTTCAGCAACATCTTGTCCTTGGAAAAGGCAATCATATTCAGCTCGGACATCCGCCGGACTAACTGCTCAATCAACTCAGGCAAAAGCGGGTGGCTATCTGCCAGCTCACCTTGTTTTCCCCTTCTTTCTTCCTGCTGGTAACGGAACTTCCCGCTAAGCAGATGCAGAGTTAAATACGCCGTCTCTTCCTTGGAAAAAGGCACGGCAAACAACTTTTGCAACTGCTGCAAAAAAGACGTAGCCCATGTAAATTCGCGTCTCTCCTGTAAAAAGGCAATGTCCTGCTTGGAGAGCGAAATGGGTTGTCCCATCTTGGTTCGTTTGACCATTAAGAGAATATGCAGCATTAGAGCTTCGAAAGCTTCGTCAGTAAAGCTGAGCTCATGGCGTTTTTGAAATGCTTTTAATTCATGATTTATGGTTGTAATCTCGTGCGATTCAAACTGTTTGCGCATCATCTGTCCTGTTAACTCAGGACTATCAATCAGCTGGTTCATCCGCGCCAAAGCGATTCGCTTATTTTTCTCAGAGCCTTGAATGGTCAAGCCTACGCGCTGCTTGGTAATTAAGGCTAGATCAAAGCTGTGCAGCCAGCCATCAATCTTCTCCATATCTCTACGGATCACCGTCTTGTTCACATAATACTGTGAAGCTAGATCCTGGATGGTCACAGGCTTGGCATTCATCAAGAGCCGATAGGCGAGATGCAGCACCCTTTCCTCATCAGACTCGTGTTGGGCTGTACTCTCATCCGCATACAGTCGATGGAACAATTCATTCTGATCCGCTTTACCCATCTCCAGATAAATGCCGCGTCCCGGCCTTCTCACCAGATTGGCATCAGAATGTTTAACGATATAATCTTCAATTACTTTCAGATCGTTGCGGATCGTCTTTTCAGAGCAGTCGGTCAGATCCGCCAGATCCTGCGCTAACCACAACCGGTCCGGTTCAGTTAACAACATGCGTAAAATTTCCATTTGCCTTTTATTCATTCCATTCTCCCATCTTCCAAAATAAAGAATGTCTAGGGCACTTCGAGCTATAATTGCTGGTTTTGTGTTGACTTTAAGTATACTCCAAGTAGTACATTTAAAGCATGGTGGCCGCCAAATTCAAGAATAATGAAAAGAGGAATCGCTCATGACCATTGGGAAAACAGTTCTTATTACTGGGGCCAACAAAGGCATCGGGTATGAAACAGCCAGACAATTGGGGGGTATGGGTTATACAATCCTGATTGGCTCACGGAATGAGCAGAGCGGCCGGGAAGCGGTGGCTAAGTTGGCTAATGAGGGAGTAGAAGCCCGATTGATTTTGTTAGACTTGACGAATCAAAGTACGATTGATTCCGCAATCCATCAGATCAAACAAAAATCTGGTTCCCTTGATGTACTAATCAACAATGCCGGCATATCTTTAGGAGGAGCCACTCCTCCAAGTCAGTTCTCTTTGGACGTTTTAAGAGAAACGTATGAAACAAACTTTTTCGGTTTGGTCGCGGTGACGCAAGCCATGCTGCCTTTACTGCAAGAATCTCCTTGTGGTAGAATCGTTAACTTGTCGAGTGGCCTTGGTTCGTTAACCTATAATAGCGATCCTGAGCATGAGCATGCACAATTTAATTTGCTTGCCTACAATAGCAGCAAAGCAGCGGTTAATATGTTCACCGTCACCCTTGCCAAAGAATTCAAAGACTCACCTCTCAAAATTAATTCGGCTGACCCTGGCTTTACCGCCACTGACTTAAATGGCTTTACAGGACCGGGTTCGGTACAACAAGCTGCTGCTGTCGTTGTTCGTTTAGCCACTTTAAATAATGATGGTCCGTCAGGAGGGTTTTTTGACTCGAATGGAGAAGTGCCTTGGTAATCGTTACAATTAAGGAGTGAGATACTTTGCAGGAAATTCCGGAGACCATAACCTCGATTAGTCAAGCTGCAGAACTAACAGGTTTGACAGAGGATACCATACGCTATTATGAGCGAATTGGCTTGCTGCCTTATGCAGAACGAAAGGCTAACGGACACAGGTTCTACAGTAGAGATCAGATTCTGGGGATTATCTTTTTAACCCGATTAAAAGCCACTGGAATGACCATAGAGGAAATGAAGCATTATCGAGAACTTTCGATGCAAGGCAACAGCACCATTCCGATCAGACACTCCTTACTTGAAAAACATAATCAGAAGATTCAACAAGAAATCTCCAGACTGATGGAAACCCAAAAAATTATTGAATATAAGCTCAACCATTATCGTGACCTCTCTACCAATCCTGATCTTAGCGACACGAATTGCACCCCTACAACACCCAGCACCAATCCCCTTTTTTAAGGGGTTATTTTCATTTTCAGTGGGAGATTGATGGAGCTCCCTTAATTCCCTATAATCCAAATATAGCATGAATTTCTAGGGGGGAATAACGGTGATCACCTATATGAGATGCAATGACGTCAGCATGGAACACATTTTTCAAGCATTTTCGCTTGGGTTCTCAGATTATTCCATTCGCCTGACCATGGATCAGGACGATTTCGTAGCACGGTTTTTTGGTCCAGAGGGGAATACACGGAATCACTCTTTCCTTGCCATGGATGAGAATCAACCGATCGGCTTAATTCTCGGCGGTGTCCGACAGTTCGACGGGTACAAGACGATGCGTTGCGGTACGCTATGCGTCGCTCCGGCTTACCGTGGTCAGGGGATTAGCAACAAGTTGCTGGAATTACATAAACAAACAGCCATCTCCGCGGACTGCCAGCAGCTATGGCTCGAAGTCATCAAGGATAATCATCGGGCCGTCAAATTATATGAAAAGCAAGGCTATCAGCCACGCTATACGCTGAAATACTACAACGGCACTCTGCCCTCCGCCCCACCCGCTGCCCTCTCATCTTCGTATATTCTTAAGGAAGTTACATTTGATGACGTCGCAGCTTTTCGTAAGACCCTCACCGACTGCCACATCCATTGGCAAAGTGACACGCCTTATTACGCCACCAGTACACAAGAAGCTTTTCTCGGCATCTACGAAGTGAATCAAACGTGTCTTGGCATGGTGAGCATGAGTGCTCAGGGTAAAATCAACTTTCTTTGGGTCGATCCTAAGCACCGCAACCAAGGATTAGGACGCGCCCTCCTTCATAGAGCAGCAGAGATCCAAAAGATTGAGAAGGTGTACATTTGTCTGTCCGACAATGACTCTCTTGAAGGCTTTATCCAAAAAATAGGTCTCTCGAAAGACCCCATTGAGCAATATGAAATGTGTATGCCGCTGAATCCAAGCTCCCCCGCTTGATCCACCTATACCTATCATTTCTGAGAACGATTGATATACTCTGATTTGACCAATGCGCACATGTAAAGATCATCATATTTCCCGGACGTAAATTCATATTGGGAGAGGAGCCCTTCTTGCCGAAAGCCCGCTTTTTCAAGCAAACGCAAGGATTGTGCCTTCTCTGGCTCTACTAACGCCTGAATGCGGTTCAATGAGAGGAAGGGATATTTATAATAATTTCTTTGTTTATAGAATGTTTTCCTAAACATGGATTATAAAATGACCGTTAATATAAGGAGTGTGTTTTAATTATTAAGAAGAGGTGTATTTTTTGGACGAACAGCACATATCACACATTCCGCAGGAAACTTCAAGACAGACGTACATTCGGCATGGTCAAAATTATGGGGTAGATCCAAACAGGATGGCGGCGTTATCAAAAACATACGGGAATTCTACTCTGTTTAGACGGTGGGGAGCAACGGTTTTTGATTGCATATTTTTTGTAATCGGGTATATTTGTTTTTTTATTTCTGTTATTCAAATAACGGACAGATGGTTTTTACCTTTAGCGATTGCATCCCGTTGTATTCTGCTTATTGCTTTCTTCAGCTATTATTTGCTTTTGGAAGGTTACACAGGCTATACGCTGGGTAAGTTCGTCTTTCGTATTAAGGTGGTTAACGGGGAAGGAAGGCCTCCCGGTTTTCTTAAATCACTCATTCGTACGCTGCTCAGGCTAATAGACACCAATCCATTGCTAATGGGTGGGATACCTGCTGGTATCAGTGTGTTAGTAACTGCATCAAGACAACGAATTGGTGATTTAGCTGCAGGTACATATGTTGTAAAGGTACGGGATTTAGAGCCCATTAGCAAAAAGACAATGAAACGTTCGCTCTTTATATTTTTTACCGCAATGGTGATCTTGGGAGCCTCGTTTGTAAATGCTATTTTTATACTTGCAGACAGTTACGTACCTCCTGAAGTTCCGGTGAGCAAGAAAGAGCAAAGCTATGTAAGTAAAGATGGACGGTTTCAAATCACGGCCCCGCTGGACTGGTCAACAGACCCGGACCGTGAAGGAAAAGCAGAGATTGCAATATTCAATCCGTACATTCAAAAGTCCGTTGCGGTAGTATCCAATTCGAAAAAGGAATTGGGCAATGTAACTCTCCAGCACTACACAAAGAAAATTCAATACAACATGACCAAAGAGTTTAATCTCTCTACTGTAGGACCTTCATCTAACACAACGATTCATGGATATCCTGCCATTGAGTTTACGATTAAAGGACAAAAAGATGTGAACCATTATGTCACCCATGTGGCGATTATTGAGACCGAAAATGATTATTATCAGGTGCTCGGATATACGCCCGCATCTAAATATAGTCGTTTTAAGAAAGAGCTACATGATATTATCTACAGCTTCCGCGAGGTCCGTCATTAGACAGCGTGGCTGGCAATAAAAAGGATAGACAAAAAGCAGGTGCTCCTATGAGCCCTGTTTTTTTGCGTACAACTATACTCTAGATTACACTCAATACAAAAATATATAACATCGTTTAATGGATTATCATAATACGCTGCAATTTCACACCTATGATAAAATTGACTGACATGCTCGGCGACCTGCCTTATCATATTGTTCAGATGCACAATAAATTGGAAACCCTTTCACAAAGGTAGTACATTAAAACACACTATATCACTATAGATAAAGGAGGAATCCTGATTTGTTTCAGCTCTCCGAAAAACAAGCCCAAGACATCGTAGACAAAATGATGAAGGATATTCCATACAATATCAATATTATGAATGAACGAGGCATCATCATTGGCAGCGGCGAGAGTGAACGAATCGGAACCATTCACCAAGGAGCTGTTCAGGCGCTCGAAACTGGGAAAATGGTTGAAGTGTGGCAGGACGGCCACTATGAGAAAAAGGGAACCAATGAACCGATTGTCATTCATCATGAGTTAGTTGGTGTCATTGGTATTTCAGGCAATCCCGATGAAGTACGTCCTTTTTGCAATATTGTTAAAACTACGGTGTCTCTCCTGATTGAACAGCGGATCTCCTTGGAGCATCTGGCCCACGAAGCCAACCGCAAAAAATCTGTGCTGGAAATGCTGTTAAATCATCAGGGAGCCTACACGCAAAAAATAAAAAAAGAAGCAGCCCAATATCACATTGATTTGCTTCTAAAAACTTCGGCTGTATATGTAAAGCACCTGCCTACTGATCCAGCTCATTTAGCCGAGTTGTCCAATATATTTATGCAGCATCCATCCTTTCGTATGGAGGAAGACTGCTATCTCATCCTAATACAAAATCAGGAACCGACAGACAAACTGCTAGAGCCACTTGTGCGCAGCCATCCCGATGTGCTGATTACGGTCAGCAGACAAGAGCACAACATAGCGGATGTTTATATGCAAGCCAAGTCAGCTATGAATGTTTTACTGGCTTTGCGCCCGCCTGTGCAAAAAATTTCTTTTGCGGAAGTCGAATTTCTGGTCAAATTGAGTCAAACGAACCTGACGAACACGATCTATCTGGTTAGCAAGTTGGAAGATACTGTGGATTTGCTGGATACGCTGCGAAGCTTTATTAACCATAACGGCAGTGTCTCCTTTACCGCAGATGAATTAAATATTCACCGAAATACGCTGCAATACCGCCTGAAGCGCATCCATACCTTAACCGGTAAAGATCCCCGGAATCTCCTTCAGCTTTTTGAGCTTACGCACGGCTTATTGGCACTGTATCAATGAACTGCTGTATCACGCCAGACCATGCGCCAGTAACACCATATTTTCGCTCGCCGTCACTCCCAAATTTCTTAGTCAATCCTGCTTTGGCTAAGTTCGGGATTACAGGCGAGCGCTCGTATTATATCGTATTTGTATGATGCCGTTTTATATTTATAGCCCGCTTCTCCATCTGTTCATTTCTCGCTGAATTGAAGTACTCTTGCGATATTCTCGCACGTACGCTCTACGTTTTGCGGCCCTTCAGCCAGCAGCTTACCGAGCTCCGAGGCTCCCGGTACGATGCCGAACACCGCATCTATTCCTTCCTTGTACAACGTGTCGATCCCTTCCCCGATATAACCTGCGACCGCAATGACCTTTTTACCAGACTGCTTTGCCGCCTGGGCTACTCCATAAGGAGTTTTACCGAATTTGGTCTGAAAATCAATACCGCCTTCCCCCGTCAAAACGATATCGGCAGTGGCGAGCTTTTGTTTTAAACCGGTGTATTCAATCACAATTTCAATGCCTTTTTGCAGCGTCGCCTGAGTGAAAATTAATAAGCCCGCACCCAATCCACCTGCTGCGCCTGCGCCTGGGAGATCGCGCACATCCTTGCCCAGCTGCTGCTTCACCACATCGGCGTAATGAGCAAGATTGGCATCCAATTGCTGCACCATTTCCGGGGTTGCCCCTTTTTGTGGCCCGAATACTTGGGATGCCCCATGCTCACCGCACAGCGGATTTGTCACATCACAGGCTACAATTAGTTGTACCTGCTGCAAGCGGTCATCCAGTGATGAAATATCAACACTGGCCAGCTCGCCCAGACTACCGCCGCCGCGCGGAAGAGTATTTCCTTTTGTATCCAGAAATCTGGCGCCCAGCGCTTCCGCCATTCCTGTACCGCCATCATTCGTCGCGCTTCCACCAATGCCGATGATAATTTTTCGAATTCCCTGGTTCAGACATTCACGGATTAACTCCCCTGTTCCGTAGGTTGTTGTCTTTAACGGGTTTTTGTTATCCTTGTTCACCAAATGGATTCCACTGGCGGATGCCATCTCGATTGCCGCTGTGGTGCCGTCTCCCAGCAGGCCGTATGCAGCAGTTACAGGTTCTCCAAGCGGTCCTGTCACCTCGATATAACGAATCTGTCCGCCTGTCGCATCCACCAGTGACTGCACCGTTCCTTCACCGCCGTCCGCCATCGGTACGTGGACATAATTCGCCGCCGGATAGACCTTGCGCAGTCCTTTCTCCATCGCGATACACACTTCTTTAGCCGTCATGCTTTCTTTAAAAGAATCTGGTGCCAGCACAAATGTTTTCTCTCTCATCTTCTCACCCCATCGTGAATATTAAAGTAAAAATCCATACATGATTGTCGCTACAATTGCCATCGTTCCACCCACAATAGCTTCGTAAGGAATCAAGCCCATCCGTTGTTTAATGCTCATTTTCATGCTGTCTGCCGTGACGTGGAAATAGTTGCCCTGCGGCAAGGAATCAATGACTGTAGCTCCTGTATGCACCATCACAGCTGCAGCGAGCGGGGCCGTTCCCATGTTCAGAATGGCTTCCCCAAACGAGCCTGTCGCCAAAATAACTCCCGTCGAGGTGGACGCCGTGGCAGCTGCCATCAGAATGCCTGCAAGCGGTGCCAAAAATGTACCGGAAACTCCTGAAGCTTCAATCAGGCCAACCACCTGAGCAGACAAGTTGGAGGCAGAGATCAGACCCGCAATCCCGCCCGCACCGATCAAAATCAGCACAGTCGCCGTCATTTTATTTAAACCGGAGGCCGAATACTTCAAGATATTGCGCCCTTGTCCCATGGCCAGCATACCCACAATCCCAGCAATCGGCAAAATGTACATCGCATCCACCTTGAAATTCGAAAGTACTTCAATACCGGAAATAGAACCAATCGGGTTAATCATCAGCAAAATAACAGCTACCAGCGGGGCTACAATCGCCCGTCCCAACGCTGGATATTTCGATGTATCGACGTCACTGTCCATGATATCCTGATCAGACACCTTCACACCTTTGGTTTTCAACATAGATGCCACCAAAACAGTCATGATTAAACCACATATTGCAGGAACCACACCCGCCAACATAACGTGGCTTAAATCCAGATTAAATCCGCGCGCCGCCGCAATCGTATTAGGATTGGGAGAGATGATGTTCCCCGCTTTTCCGCCTCCAGACAAAGCCAACAGGAGCGCCAGCTTGGAAATCCCCATTTTGTTACCGACCGACAATGCAATAGGTGCCACAATCAACACGGCAACGGGAATAAATACACCTACCGCCGTAATAATCATCGTCGCCAAGGCTAGTGCGAGTATCGCTTTACTGCCGCCGAACTTCTTTACAATAGCCTGCGCAATCGTCTCCGCTGCCCCGGATTCCATCATTACACCTGCCAATACACCTGCGGCAAGCACACGAATGACCGTCCCCATCACACTTTGCGTACCGCTTATTAACACGCTGATCGTCTGTTCCAAATTGGCTCCGCCCAATAAAGCGCCTACAATAGCTCCCAAAAATAAAGCGTAAACCGGATTCAGCTTTCTTAATATCAGAATAATTGCAATAGCCAGCCCTGCCAGAGCTCCTATCCAACTGATCGTCAATCCTTCCATCTGTCTAACCCCCCGGGTAATTTTTGATTACGCTTTCATTATATCGATTGCCGCACGTTAAAAATATTGAAGAACAGACGAAATTGATTGTGCATTTGAACAAAAAATCCGAACTTCAATTGGAACCTATAGATGAAATCAGTATTGAGTCTAGCATTATATATGAGAAGATCCAAACAGGATCTATGTCTTAATATGCAATTTTCATTTTATGTATCGAGGCGTTACAAAACAAATTTAATGTATACGCTTGCAAATTTAAAATTTCAGATTATAATACCTGTATACAAGTATACTTGATTAATTGAGAAGGTGAAATGATGGTCGAATCAGAATTCCTATATCCCTCCAAATGGCTTTTAAAAGCCTCTGCTGGTGATCGCGTAACATCCGAGCTTAGAATGCGCATTATTTCTGGCGTGATTGAAAGCGGTACCATATTATCTGAAAATAAACTTGCTGCTGATTTCACTGTAAGTCGCTCACCCATTCGTGAAGCATTAAAAATACTGGCATCCGAAAATATTATTCGATTAGAAAGAATGGGAGCCGTTGTTAATGGCCTATCAGAAAAAGAAATAGAAGAAATTTATGATGTCCGTCTGCTCATAGAATCCTTCGTATTTGAACGTCTTGTAAAGATGGATACTAATGATTTGGCGAAGGAACTTAGTAAAATACTCGAAATGATGAAAGTCGCCGTTAAATATAGTGATGCTGATGAGTTTTCATATCAAGATGTCTTGTTCCATGAAACGATTATTCGTGCAGTCAATCATTCGCATATTCTGATGATCTGGAATAATTTAAAGCCTGTTATGGAAAGTCTCATTCTTTTGTCGATGCGTATGCGTTTCACTGAAAAGTATGAAGACTTTACACGGATTATAAACAATCACGAACTTTATATTGAAGCAATCAAAGCAAAAGATAGAGACCTCATGATCAAGTCTTTACATGAAAACTTTGATGATGTTCAAGGTAAAGTAGAAGACCTATGGATGTCACAACAAATGCTATCTAAAGGAGTCGTGCAACAAAATGACTAACTATATGTTAGGTGTAGATATCGGAACGACAAGTACGAAAGCCGTTCTATTTAGCGAAAAAGGCGAAGTCATCCAACAAGAGAATATTGGATACCCGCTTTATACACCGGATATAGCAACAGCTGAACAAAACCCAGAAGAGATTTTTCAGGCTGTCCTACAAGCCATTTCGAATATAATGAAACATCACTCACAAAAAAAGCTATCGTTTGTTTCATTTAGCAGTGCCATGCATAGTGTCATTGCGATGGATGAAAATGACCGCCCACTGACGCCTTGTATTACATGGGCAGATAATCGCAGTGAAGCGTGGGCACATAAAATAAAAGATGAGCTGAATGGCCATGAAGTCTATAAACGAACAGGAACACCCATTCACCCCATGTCACCATTAACAAAAATAGCTTGGATTGTGAATGACCTTCCTGAAACCGCTGTCAAGGTTAAAAAGTATATCGGAATTAAAGAATATATTTTTAAAAAGTTCTTTGACCAATATGTAGTGGATTATTCCCTAGCTTCTGCCATGGGCATGATGAATCTAGAAAAATTAGATTGGGATGAAGAGGCATTAAAAATTGCTGGTATAACCCCTTCTCAATTATCTGAGCTCGTGCCAACAACCAGGATATTTACCAACTGTGATTCAGATTTAGCAAAAAAGATGGGGATCGATCCACAAACATCGTTTGTCATTGGAGCTAGCGATGGAGTCCTTTCTAATCTAGGTGTAAATGCGATACGAAAAGGCGAAGTTGCCGTTACAATCGGGACAAGCGGAGCTATTCGAACCATTATAGACAAGCCTCAAACAGACGAAAAGGGAAGAATATTTTGTTATGCCTTAACAGAAAAGCACTGGGTTATTGGGGGCCCGGTGAACAATGGCGGGATGGTCCTTCGCTGGATCCGTGACGAACTTGCCTCATCAGAAGTCGAAACAGCGAAAAGGCTAGGAATTGATCCATATGATGTACTAACCAAGATTGCTGAACGTGTAAGACCAGGATCTGACGGATTGTTATTCCATCCATACCTCGCTGGTGAACGTGCGCCATTATGGAACCCAGACGTACGTGGCTCATTCTTCGGTTTAACGATGTCACATAAGAAAGAACATATGATTCGCGCAGCCCTAGAAGGAGTCATTTACAATTTGTACACCGTATTTTTAGCATTAACCGAATGTATGGACGGTCCTGTGACCCGAATCCAAGCTACTGGAGGCTTCGCAAGGTCAGCTGTTTGGCGGCAAATGATGTCCGATATATTCGCATCTGAAGTCGTCGTTCCAGAAAGCTACGAAAGTTCTTGTCTAGGAGCTTGTATTTTAGGCCTGTATGCCACCGGACAAATCCAGTCCTTTGAAGTCGTTTCTGAAATGGTTGGCAGTACCAACAAACATACACCAAAAGAAGAAGCGACCAAGGAATATAGGAAATTGCTCCCGATTTTCATTAACCTATCCAGAGTATTAGAAGATGATTATACACGGATTTCCAATTATCAAAGAAGCTTAATTAAACACTAAAAAGATAAAAAGCAGGGGGTAATTACAATGCCATTAGTTATCGTAGCGATTGGAATTTTAGCATTATTAGTTTTAATCATGGGCTTCAAATTGAATACCTTTATTTCATTAATCATTGTATCGTTCGGCGTCGCTTTAGCACTTGGAATGCCATTAGAGGAAATTGTCAAAACCATCGAAGCCGGATTAGGCGGAACCCTTGGTCACTTAGCGTTAATCTTTGGACTTGGAGCGATGTTAGGTAAGTTGATCGCTGATTCTGGCGGTGCTCAACGAATTGCCATGACCCTCGTAGACAAATTTGGTGAAAAAAATATCCAATGGGCAGTCGTAGCTGCTTCATTCATTATCGGTGTGGCGTTATTTTTTGAAGTAGGATTAGTATTGTTAATTCCAATCATATTTGCCATTTCAAAAGAATTAAAGGTTTCTATCTTATATCTCGGGATTCCGATGGTTGCAGCTTTATCCGTAACACATGGTTTCTTACCTCCACATCCAGGACCAACAGTTATTGCTGGTGAATATGGCGCGAACCTTGGTGAGGTTTTACTTTACGGTTTCATTATTGCCATTCCAACCGTTATTTTAGCTGGACCTGTATTTACTAAGCTTGCCAAAAAACTCGTACCTGCATCATTTACGAAAACCGGTAATATTGCCTCTTTAGGTGAACAAAAAGTATTTAAATCCGAGGAAACTCCGGGATTTGGTATCAGTGTATTTACTGCAATGCTTCCTGTTATTTTAATGTCTATTGCTACGGTTATTACTTTGCTTCAAAAAACAATGGGATTTGAAGATAGCAGTTTACTAGCAGCGATCCGTTTTATTGGTGATGCATCAACTTCCATGTTAATTTCCTTACTGGTAGCTGTCTACACCATGGGAATAGCACGGAAAATTCCAATCAAAAATGTAATGACATCTTGTACAACGGCTATTACTCATATTGGGATGATGCTCTTAATCATTGGGGGTGGCGGCGCCTTCAAACAAGTACTGATTAATGGCGGCGTAGGTGACTATGTAGCTGAATTATTCAATGGAACTACATTATCACCCATCTTGCTTGCCTGGATCATAGCTGCAATATTACGTATTTCCTTAGGTTCTGCAACTGTTGCAGCTTTAACAACCGCTGGTTTAGTTATTCCGATGTTAGGACAATCCGACGTTAATCTTGCTTTAGTTGTGCTTGCAACGGGAGCGGGTAGTTTAATAGCTTCACATGTTAACGATGCTGGTTTCTGGATGTTTAAAGAATATTTTGGTTTAAGTATGAAAGAAACATTTGCAACATGGACATTGCTTGAGACCATCATTTCTGTAGCTGGATTAGGATTTATTTTAGTACTAAGTTTATTCGTTTAAACCATGATTCCTGGGCGGTAGATCCCCCACTTATTTCCCTTAGAATTTTCTAAGCCTATAAGTGAGGATCTACGGCCTATTCATTTCAAATAAAAGGAGCAGAAAAAATGTCCAACACAATTGGTGTCATTGGTTTAGGGGTAATGGGCCGTAATATCGCCTTAAACATGGCTGGTAAGGGTGAGCAAGTCGCTGTCTATAACTATACGAGGGATTTAACGGATGATCTTGTTAAAAAAAGTGAAGGTCACTCTATCCATCCCTACTACGAAATTCAAGATTTTGTTTACTCCTTAAAAACTCCAAGAAAAATTTTCCTTATGGTAACAGCGGGCAAACCGGTCGATTCGGTAATAGGTACATTAGTACCCTTCCTTGAAGCAGGCGATGTGATTATGGACGGTGGTAACTCCCATTACAAAGATACGGAACGTAGATATGATGAATTGAAGTCAAAAGGAATCGGTTATTTAGGAATCGGTATTTCCGGCGGCGAAGTCGGGGCTTTAAATGGACCTTCGATCATGCCTGGTGGAGATAAAAACGTATATGAAAAGGCAGCTTCTATTCTAACAAAAATAGCAGCCCACGTGGACGGAGACCCTTGCTGTGTTTATATGGGTCCAAAAGGGTCCGGTCACTTTGTAAAAATGGTACATAACGGAATCGAGTACGCAGATATGCAATTAATCGCAGAAACCTATACATTTTTAAGAAAGAGGTTACGTTTATCTGTGAATGAAATTGCTGATATCTTTGAAATATGGAATCAAGGGGAACTGAAAAGTTATTTAATCCAAATCACAGCAGAGATTTTACGGAAAAAGGATGATGTAACAGGCCTACCACTAATCGATGTGATTCTTGATAAAACAGGGCAAAAGGGCACTGGTAAATGGACAAGCATTCAAGCAATTGACAATGGGATCCCATCATCCATTATTACAGAGTCATTGTTTGCCCGTTACATCTCCTCTTTAAAAGAAGAACGAGTTTATGCAGAAAATATTCTAACAGGACCAGGGATTGACCAGCGAAGTTTAGATAAAGATGTGTGGATTGGGTACATTAGACAAGCTTTTTATATGGGTAAAATTTGTGCCTACGCGCAAGGATTTATACAATATAAAATGACTTCTGAACTTTACGGATGGAATTTACCTTTAAAGGATATTGCCCTTATTTTCCGTGGTGGTTGCATCATTCGTGCCGAATTCTTAAACGTAATAAGCGAAACATATCAAGAACAGCCGAATTTGGCTAATCTATTAATCGCCCCGTATTTTGCTGAAAAGGTTAAAGAGTATCAAAAAGGATTACGAAAAGTTGTCTGTGAGGGTATTAATTCTGGCACTTCGTTTCCATGTTTAAGTGCTTCACTTACTTATTACGATAGTTACCGGACAGGCATTTCGAATGCTAACCTTTTGCAAGCACAAAGGGATTATTTTGGTGCCCATACTTATGAACGAAGTGATGTAGCAGGATTCTTTCACACAAACTGGCAGTGATCCATAGCCGTAGTAAATCTCCAGAGCCCTAATGAAGTGGTTCTTCCCTTCATTAGGGCTCTTATTTTGAATACATTTTCCCCACAATGCTCTTGTGTCTATATTATGTAACAGACGTTGAGATTCTGAAGGGCAAGGGGAATAAATAGAAGCTACATGACAAAACGATTAATACATGTGCTGATTCTTTATACGGACCAGAACTTTACCAAAGCGTCCTCCTTGCTGAACAGGGATTCTCTTCCCTACGTACGTCTCTCTTAAATAGGCTTCTGCTTTCTGTAGCGACTGTTCATCTGTTGGCATCCCGAAGAATGAGAACCAGCCTAATGTATGTTTTACCGCCTCGTCCACCGACATCATTACCGTTTGGGTTTCACGAGTAATCAGGGTTTGAAAAGAGTAGCCGTATATGTTTAATAGTTGGATGATATATGCCATATCTGAAGTTTGTACTAGGTCCTCTTTTATTCCGACTACAGGGCGCAATTCCTGAATCAGACTATGCTCCTTAGGCCCAGCACTCGTACTGATGTAACAAAACTGGCTGGCACAGGCGAGCGCCTTCTCTACCATTTCCCAACCGAAAATGGCTGGACACATGGATGCAAACACCAGATCAAATTTGTTTTGCCATCCGTTCGTCTCAATAGATAACTCCTCAAATTGTTCCCGCACGATTTTAATGTTTTCCTTTATTGATGGCTTAATACTCTCTTCCATTAAGGCTGTCAACGGTCCTGAAGGCTCAACGGCAGTAACATTTGCCCCTTCCTCTGCAAAAGGAATACTGAAGACACCCGAGGCAGCACCAATATCCAGGATAGAGGAGTCTTTAATGGTAACTCCTTGTGTCCTTAGCCATCCCATAATTCTGGCTGTTCTCTTTATTCCTTCTTCATTAAATGCCTGCTTGTGGAAGCTTCTTGCCCTTGCCATATCATCAAACGAATGAGCCGGTACCGTTCCCGCTCTAAGCATTCGATTTACACCGGCTTCCGGATCGTTTATCCAAGCAGCCTTCCATACTTCGGGATCAAATAAAGACTGGGTCATTAATTAGACTTCCCTTCTACTAATTAGATTTTAAAGTCTACTAATATCTACACCTTGCTTCCGTATGGTGGTAAATATGAAACACTCTACAATAGATATTATAGACTTATTATATCCGTAATTCAATCAAAAAAATTTACATGACTAAAAATTCATACCCTCACGCCGTGCGGCACAAGAACTTTCTCGACGAATGCCCTTATGCCTTCAAGCGTGCTTGTATCCTCGGTCCGAAAATCTTTATCTCATTTTTGAACGATTGAACTCGTTGCTTCTGTTGTTCCTTTTGCCTCACCATGTCCTGCACCAAATAGGTTCAGTACCACCACGCCAATAACAATTAAAGCAATACCTGCGATACTTCCTGTATTAATTTTTTCTTTCCAAATCAATACTGAAATAAGCGTTGTAGCAACGGCTCCTACACCTGACCAGATGGCATAAGTCATATTTAAGGGGAGCGTCTTAAGGGATAAGGAGATAAAGAAGAAAGAGATCACGAACGCCACAATTGTGAATAGAGTCGGATACAGTCTGGTGAAACCTTCTGAAGCTTTAAGCATTGAAGTTCCAACAAGTTCACCAACAATAGAGATTGCCAAGAAAAGATAAGCCATTATTCATTCTCCTTTATATATGTTTTCAATTCTTCCATCATTTTTTGCCTCATTTCTTCATTGGGAGGAGCAAGCCCAAACATTTCAGCAAACCACAAACCGTCTATAGCTAATCGGACTATCGTGGAACGAACGGGGTCCAATTCGTCGTTTTCAATTTTATTTTGGATATTCTCATACTCGTCCTGAAGTAATTTTAGCATGTGAGGGTTCGTAAACTGTGCTGCTGAAAGAGCGGTATACAGGTCACTTGCATTCCGATCGCCAGAAAATGATGTATTCATATAAGCGCGAGTCCATCTTCCTTTGGAATGCATATCGTTTTCTGCTCTCTCATTAAATTCGGAGACAAAGCTGGTCGATAGTTGCTCAACCATTCCCAAAACCAATTCATCCTTATTCGGAAAATGGTAAAGCAATCCTCCTTTACTTATTCCCGCTTTCTTAGCCACCGCTTCTAACGTTAACTTCTCTACTCCTTCTTCGTGCACAATCATGGAGGCCGCTTTAAGAATTAATTCTCTTTTTAATGTTTTTTTAGTTGTATTCATATTGATCACCCCTCTTTACTATACCGTCCAGACGGTTTTATTTCAAGTGGGTTAAAGTTATGGATTGGGTATGTAAGCCTAATTGAGTTGGATTAGGTTTTGATACGTTAGGTTTAAGCTAAATAAAAAGAAGCCTTGGGCGTATAACATTTCAGCCAAGACTTCGTCAAATAAACATCTACCCAGCCCAGACATTTGGCAAAAGTTAGCATCTGTTGGGTTTTAAGTGCCACCTATAGTTTAACTCTGCACATATTGTCTCAGCCATTGGAGCGCGGGACGTTCCGTGCCGTTAGAATTCAGCAGATGTGTGTTCGGCTTCCAAGTTTGTCCCTGGATATACCCCCAGAGCGTAACTCCCTTCACCGCAGAATGCTTCCATAATACCGGAAATTTCTCCTTGTATCTGGCAAGCTGGGTGTTGTCGTCACCAGTTATATCCAGTTCCGACACATAGATTGGCAATCCTGTTGCCGCCAGCTTGTTCAGTACAGTGTTCATCGTGTTAACTGAAACAGTGTCCATGCTAAACTGGTGGCATTGAATACCAATTCCGTCAATCAGGCCTCTGCTCTTGAGCTGATTAATAATATTGACATATTGGTCGGTTAACGAGGGATCGTTGATAATTCCATATTCATTAATCATCAGCTTGGCATTGGGAAAAGCTTGTCTTGCCTGTTGGAACGACCATATGACCCAATCCCATCCGGTCGATCCGTCACCGCCTATGGCATTGCGGAAGGATGGCTTCTGATGCAGGGGCTCATTCACCACATCTATAAACTCCGCATTCGGATAGCGTTGACCTGCTGCTTTAATCCACTGGGTTACTTCCGCCTTCTGATCAGCAGCCGACAGTCCGCTAATCCAACCTGGCTCCTGAGCACCCCATACCAATGTATGGAACTTGAACGGGAAGCCATTGTTACGGGCATAATTGTAGGCGGTATCCGCCTGCGACCAGTTCATGTTGTTACGACTGCCTTCAACCGACCCCCATTTGGTCGAATTCTCTGGCGTCACCTGGTTCCAGTATGTTCCGAAACTTGCAGGGACACTTCCAGCAATGATATTCCCGAGGAATTTACCACCGTTCGCCATACTGGCACTAGCCGGGTTTATCAGAACTGATGATAACAACACACCCGCCAACGCCAAGCTGCTTACCAACTTGCCCACTTTAAATTTCGACATACAATCTCCTCCTCATACATATAGTTTTTAATATTCCTACCTCTAAATAAATCGCTTACATTTCCAATTATAAGAATGAAAGGTTATTGTCCGCTACATGTAAAAGTAAAGATTTTACCCGAAAAACTTTACATCATTGCGGGGCGACTGAACACCTCGTGCTCCTTTAACACATCGTTTCGATTAGAATCTAGTCTCGTATCAAACGACAAAAAGATTACTGCAAAAAGTGATATACTCCCCTTACAGTAGCAAGTTTTATTATTTAACCTGTCTACTTTTTTGGAAGCATATCACTTTGGAGACTGCCTATTGAATAGTTTAAGGATTAAGGGCTCTTGCAATTGCGTCTACATAACTTTGGCTAGCACGTTGGCTTACTTCTGCTTGCGGAACCATCCCCTCAAAGTTGTGGAATGTGCCGGGATACAGATGGAATTCGACGTCCACCCCCGCTTGGGCAAGGCGTGCTACATATTCGATCGTCTCATCTCGGAACAGATCGAGCTGGCCTATGCACGTATAGGTCGGCGGTAGCCCAGCCAAGCATTCCGCTCTCGACGGCACAGCGTATAGGGACACCTCGGTGTCTTCAGTACGATCCCCCAAGTACATGTTCCAGGCCGCCAAGTTGTTCTTCCGGTTCCATGGTGCGTTATCGGCCGTAATTTCATGACTTGACGCCGTAATACTGCGGTCATCGATCATCGGATACAGCGGCATTTGGAAAATGAGGGCTGGCCCGCCTTTGTCACGGGCCATTAAAGCAAGTGCTGCAGTCAGACCGCCGCCCCCACTTGCTCCGGCAATTGCGACCCGGTCTAAGTCGATGCCCAGTAGCTCAGCTTCGTCGGTCATCCACGTCAAAGCGGCATAACAGTCATCGATGGCAGCTGGGTAGGGATGCTCGGGAGCAAGTCGGTAATCGACCGATACGACGACGCATTTAGCAGCCTGCACGAAGCGTTCGCACAAAGCATCGTCCATATCAGGATGCCCCATCACATAGCCTCCCCCGTGAATCCACAGCATGGCCGGAAGCTTAACGTCAGTTCGCTGGGCAGGTTCGTAGATTTTGACTAATATCTCGCCTGCTACGCTCGGAATCATCCGGCTTGTTGTGCGTACGTGCTTCGACTGCTCAATGGGAGAACTCGACAAATAGCTTCTGCTCAGTGCTAAATTTTCTTCCAGTTGAAAACCGGGAAATTGTTCTAATATCGGCCTTAATTCTGGTAATAACCGACTTTCAAAATCCATTCAAATCACTCCTATAATTGAATTATGATCTTTTTTCCGTTTCAGCTTCCCACTTGGTTATTTCCTTCCGAACTCGGGGTGCTACCTCTGTTCCTAGCAGCTCAATGGCTCTCATCACCTCGGCATGCGGCATCGTGCTTAACGGAACATACAGCATAAAGCGTGTAACACCTACATGTTTGCGAAGGTGAATGATCTTCTGGGCAACAGTCTCAGGATCGCCAACATACAGCGCACCTTCAAAGCTGCGCGCGGCATCGTAGCTAGAACGATCATAATGCGCCCAGCCCCGCTCCCTGCCTAATCTATTCATACCTGCCATCGTAGAAGGGAAATATGTATCTGCAGCTCGTTCATTATTCTCTCCGACAAATCCTATCGAGTGCGATCCAACCTTAAGCTGTGATTCGTCATGACCAGCGTGCGCTGCTGCTTTCTTATAAAGCTGCACGAGCGGTGCAAAATTCACTGGATTTCCACCAATGATCGCCAGCATCAAGGGCAGTCCTAACAGACCTGCACGGATAGCAGAATCCTGCCTGCCCCCGCTGCCAACCCATACCGGTAAAGGATTCTGAACCGGCCGTGGATACACCCCCAAATTGCTAATCGCTGGCCGATGCCCGCCCTTCCAAGTTACTTTTTCGGACTCCCGTATTTTAAGGAGCAATTCCAAATGTTGTTCAAACAACTCATCATAGTCGTCCAAGTCATAGCCAAACAGAGGGAAAGATTCAATAAAGGAACCTCGGCCCGCCATAATCTCCGCACGTCCATTCGAAATACCATCCAGCGTAGCAAAATCCTGAAAAACGCGAACGGGATCAGCTGAAGAAAGCACTGTGACTGCACTGGTCAGCCGAATCCGTTTCGTCTGCGCTGCAGCCGCTGACAGCACAACTGCTGGTGAAGATGCCGAATAATCCTTCCGATGATGCTCACCTACACCGAACACATCAAGTCCCACTTGATCAGCAAGAATAATTTCCTCGACAACTTCGCGCAATCGCTGTGCGTGACTTATCACTTCACCTGTCTGAACGTCAGGCTTTGTTTCTACAAACGAAGTAATACCTATCTCCATGGTCCATCTCTCCTATTCTAATAGCTTTCTTTGTATGACAATCAAATACCGATAAAATATCATACTGATCGGTAAAATATTTTTCCCAGTAAATATAACCCATCAAAAAGAATACTGTCAATAAATATAGTAAAAATACTTTGATTCATCCTCATAGTGATATCTCCTTGGTGCGATAAACCAATCTGCATTTGACAATACAACGGGTTAATTATAAGATAATAACATACTAATTGGTACGCAAATAAAGACCCCTGACAATTATGATCAGAGTTATTGAGTTAAGAATAAAATTACGAGCAATGAGAGGTATTGATTATGGGACGAATCCGCGAATTTGACGAAGATAAAGTATTAGATGCAGCAATGCAAATATTTTGGGAGAAGGGATATGAAGCTACCTCACTGAGTGATTTAACTTCCAGAATGGAAATTCAACGACCTAGTATATACTCCACTTTTGGAGGAAAAAAAGAATTGTTCGAAGCTGCGCTGCGCAAATACATGATGTCCCGTGCTTCTCTGATCCGAGCCAAGCTTCAAAGCAAACCATCTGTAAAAGAAGCATTTCGAGCTTTTTTTGAAGGTGTGGTCGATGAGGAATATACAGAAAACCCTAGAAAAGGATGCTTTTGCATCAATACAATGGTTGAACTTGCACCTCATGATGAGAAATTTGAAATTCTTACAAGGGAACATCAAATGTACCTATCGGTT
Source organism: Paenibacillus sp. OT2-17 (assembly GCF_009827695.1). NCBI lineage: Bacteria > Bacillati > Bacillota > Bacilli > Caryophanales > Paenibacillaceae > Paenibacillus > Paenibacillus sp. OT2-17. Next base: position 142,483 of record NZ_WUDQ01000001.1, read on the forward strand.
ATATTTCAAGAAACCATTGAACGAGGTGTACAATCAGGTGAGCTTGAGATCGGGCTCAATGCGAAGGCTGTATCACAGGCGCTAGTCGTATCGTTAATTGGACTGACCGTAATGATAAAGTCTCGTCCAGAACGATCATTTATTGATAACACGATAGAGGTGACACTTACACTTCTTAAGTAATTCGGAGTGAATTCAATTTTAACGAATGGGTGTATTCTCGACGCACATGTCCCTCAGCGCAACAAAGGCTGCCGGATACATTTTCTCGGCAGCCTTTGTCGCACCCATATTACATACTTCTTCGCATTTGCATGAGTTCAAAAGATTCCTTCACTGATCTTAGTTTTGCATATATATACTTTATGATGTATATTAATTCAAAACTAATGAAAAGGGAGTACATCTAATGTCATTTTTAATAAGAAACGCTAAGCCTGATGATTTAAGCAGTTTGACCGAGTTAATGTATGAATACATCGTTGGTTTTTATCAAAACCCTAGGCCACCTATCGAAAAAATTCATAATTTGATTCAAACCCTTTTTGAGCAGCAAAACGGTATACAATTTGTGGCGGAACAAAATGGAGAATTAATCGGCTTTGCTACATTATTCTTTACCTTTAGCACGATGAAAGCAGACAAAATCACCGTCATGAACGACCTATTTGTATTGGAACCATTTAGAGATACAGAAGTAGAATCACAGCTTTTTTTAGAATGTCAAAAGTACTCACAAAATTATGGATATGCTCATATGACCTGGATAACTTCTACTGAGAATAAACGCGCTCAAATTTTCTTTAAAAAGATGGATGCTGTCCAAGGGAGAGATTGGGTTCACTTTTCATCGTAACAATACTTTTGATACGGTTTTCCGCGCTAACGGCAGTTCAAAGGGCACCCGATTGGGTGCCCTTTCGTAACACATGTTTTCACGCATGCGGATATGGAAATGCCGATACAATTGAAGATAAGTAATTCTCCATGAAATTGTTCAACGTAGATCCATATGGGGTAAAGTTTGTTGGTCGTTAAATTGCGAAATAGCTCAGTCGACCAACACATCAGATACCATACACGAGAAAATGGACGAGCCCTTCGTTAAACGTTCCAAGGATACGATTAGACAAACAGTAACATGGATATGTATTAGAGTAAGCCTGGATATAGAGTATACTAGATGAGTATAAGTTCGATACACGATGACATTATATATGTATTGGTATTCAAATACAGCGCAGAAGAGGTTGAAAATGAGTCAGAAGCATTTTACAGATTACGCATTAAGTGAAGAAATTGTAAGAGCGCTCAATAGCTTGGGCTATGAGACGCCAACAGAGATTCAAACGGAAGTTATTCCTGTTGCGCTTGAGAAGAAGGATCTTGTCGCCAAATCGCAAACAGGTAGCGGCAAAACAGCAGCATATGGTATTCCAATCTGTGAGCTAGTAGATTGGAATGAGAATAAGCCCCAAGCTTTAATCCTGACGCCAACCCGTGAACTCGCGTTACAGGTCACCGAAGACATCACGAATATTGGACGCTTTAAGCGGATAAAAGCAACACCCCTTTATGGAAAACATCCTTTTCATATCCAAAAGGCTGAGTTAAAACAAAGAACGCATGTGGCTGTAGGTACGCCAGGACGTGTACTGGACCATATCGAACGAGGCACGCTATCGTTAGATCGGATTGCCTACCTCGTGATTGATGAAGCTGACGAGATGCTGAATATGGGCTTTATCGAGCAAGTCCAGTCGATTATTCAAGCGCTGCCTAGTGACCGGGTTACCATGCTATTCTCCGCTACCTTCCCTGAGGATGTAGCCACACTGTCACGTAAATATATGAAAGATCCTGTTAGAATTGAGATTAAAGCGACTGGTATAACGACCGCCACAATTGATCACTCTCTTATTCAGGTGAAGGAGTCAGACAAGCTGGCACTACTGCAAGATCTGCTCATTGTTGAGAATCCTGACAGCTGCATTATTTTCTGTCGTACGCAGGAGAATGTAGATACATTATTCAGAGCATTGGCTGATCTCGAATATCCATGTGATCGCATTCATGGTGGCATGGAGCAAGACGAGCGATTTGAGGTAATGAATGCATTCAGAAGGGGTCAATTCCGTTACTTGATTGCGACAGATGTCGCCGCCAGAGGGATTGATATCACGAATATCACCCATGTCATTAACTACGATATTCCCCTTGAGAAGGAAAGCTATGTTCACCGCACAGGACGTACGGGACGTGCTGGCAAAACGGGGAAAGCCATTTCCCTCATCACTCCTAAGGATGGCCGAAGATTAGCTGATATTGAAGCATATATTGGATTCGCGATTCCGCAGGTAAAGGCCCCCTCAGAAGAGGCTGTTGATCTCCGTAGAGAAGATTTTGAGCAGAAACTGCATGTAAAAACCGCACTCAAAAAAGATAAGCGCGAGCAATTAAACCAACAGATTATGAAGCTGAATTTTAACGGCGGTAAGAAGAAAAAACTTAGAGCTGTCGACTTCGTGGGGACCATCGCTAAGCTTGACGGAGTCACCGCAGATGATATCGGGATCATTACGATTCTGGATTATGCGACAGATGTTGAGATTCTGAATGGTAAAGGTCCACTGGTGCTTGAGATTATGAAGAATACAACCGTAAAGGGTAAGCTGTTAAAGGTACGCAAAGGGAATAAGTAGAAGATACGCTGCATTAAAGAGGGTGAGGCAATCCCGCCCAGCATAGCCGATGGCTATCGTTAGCTATACGGGCGGGACTGCCGAGTTTACCTCTTGATCATTTAATTCATCTTTCCATTTTTCTGCAATGCAATTAATGCCCTTCTTCTGACATATTCGTGCTCATCATTCGAGAGCTTAGACAAAAGACTATTTACTTCATCCCTCATTCCTTTTACTTCACCTAATCCATAGGCTATTTGCCATCTGGCTTCGTAATCAGAGTATGTAATTGCACTGTAGGCTAAAGACAAAAATATTTTGGGTTGTACAATTAACAACTGCAATACATTCTCAACTTCATTATCCCTTGCCAGTGTATATAAGATCAGTTCATAAACTTCTGTCTGCCATTCAGCTAATGAAGTATGTTCTAACACTCCCTCAACAGCATTATAAAGCTTATCCCAATAAAGATAATTCGTTTCCCATTCTCCATGTTTTTCAGCTATGCTAGCTCCCCATTGTTTGAATGTTATGACTTGCTCTTGAAGAGTGCGGAATAAAGCATTTTCTCTATTATCATAAAAACCCATTTTCCATCTCCTTTTTTCTTTACAATCTATTTTCCTTTTTTGATAGGTATATTTTATCATTCTATTTATTTCCACAATAAAAATTCAAGCTCTATGAAATCAACAACGTTGGTGATAATTGTTCTGCTTTATCGTATTCTCTTAGAGAGTTGATTAATACTTAAAAAATTTTAGAAAAGGTGTCCCTTTCGGTCCTCTTCATTTGTTATACAGACATAGTTTTCTTTTTAATCAGAGGGGGTGCCTAAATCTTTGAATGAGGAAATCGAATATAGAATTAAACGGGTCCAAGCTGGCGAGATCCAGGATTACGCCTACATTGTAAAGGAGTATCAGCGTCAGATTTTTGTGTACTGCTGGCGGATATTAGGCAGTGAGCAGGAAGCGGAAGAGGCTGTACAGGATATTTTCGTTAGTGCTTTCGAGAAAATTAGTATGTACAGGCCCACAGTGGGCTTCTCCTCCTGGCTGTATAAAATGGCTTATCATCACTGCCTAAACCTGATTCGCAGGAAGAAACTACAGCGCAAATTTAAAATGACCCTGTTCACCTCAACTAACATGACTTCAGACAGTGCTGCGCAGGTTATGGAACGTCAGTTTTTCAGTGAACCGCTGAGCCGGGCATTGGACCAACTGAATGCAGAGGAGCGAAACCTGTTGGTGCTGCGCATCTTTGAAGAAAAATCGTTTGGAGAAATCGGGGAAATTATGAACAAAAGCGAGGAAGCGATCAAGAAAAAATACGGCAGAACAAAAACAAAGCTCAAAAAAATGATGGAGCCCATAGAGGAGGACCCAAAATGCGTGAATTACAAGACAGAACTCAGGAACAAGGCCTGAAATACACCGATCTAAAAGACAGAGGCTTAAAAAACATGGACATGCTGACAGAACCAGAGAGTGTCCTAAAAATCCAAGCTTTTGACGTCTCTGATAAAGTGATGGAACAGGTCTACCAAAAGGCGAAATCCAAAAAGGGACTCATTGTAAAAATGCGTCTTCAGCCGCGCATCACCGCTCCTATCATGATCTTGCTTTTTGTATTGGGCGTCTCTGTGACTGGATACGCCGCTTCGCAATATCTGGAATTCCGTAACAGTAAAGGCGATGTCGTATTAAATACCGCCAAAACACCTGCCGAAACGGACGCTTCCAAAACGTATACAACCACCTACACACAGTGGAACGAAGAGGTGACAGACCGTCTACAGCCTGGAGAGTATGCCGCCTATTACGTTAAGGACGATTCTATGAATCAACAAAATTCGTCTAATCCCGTCCTGTTTGCCTACAAGCCGACTGAACTTTCTAGCTTCAGCAGTCTGCAGGATGAAATCAAGCGGACAGAAGCTCCGCTGTTGCATAGTCCCACTCATCTGCCGAATGGCTACCGGTTTGATTTCGGATACGTCTACCCAGTCGCTGCATATCCTGGGATGATGAACAAAGAGGAATATCGGGCTTTAACGGATAAACTGACGCAACAGGCTAAAGCTGCACCGAAAGGTGAAAATCTGTTTATTCAAAAGCTGAGCTGGGACAAGTCAGACTTCACCCTCGCCCGGTATGCGAGAGGAAATGACTATGTAAATATCGCCGTCACCAAATACGCTCCCGAAGTCACAAAGACGACCGTGATGCAAAATGAACAGGATTCGGCTGAGGAACTGATGATTAAAGGAACCAAGGCCTATTACATCAGAGCAAGCGAATTAAGCAAGCCCTTGGAGGTAGGAAAAAATCGACTGGGATGGCTCGATGAAAAAAGACGGTTACACTACAACATATCTGATAACCAGGACAGCCCGCTGAGCAAAGAAGACCTGGTAAAAATAGCTGAAGATTTGCTTAACGGTTCACCGCAATAGCTATAAAAGAAAAGTTTCGAAGAGAGACCATCCCTTTTTTAAGGGTGGTCTCTCTTTGAAGAATAGTCCTTATACCTTTTCCTCACAAACTATTACGGCATGTTCCACAATCTTTTTACCTCAACTAATTCCTGATCATTGAATTCCATTCTGTATACGTCTGGTTTGGATGTGTGTAGTAAAAAATTCAAATCATACTGCTTGTCATAATACTCCATCATTAAAGTCATTACAGCTCCATGAGTGCCTAATGCGACTTTCTGTCCTCGGTAGATTTTTAGCAATTCCTTTAAGACTGTTATACTTCGGTTCTGACAAACTGCATTAGACTCTCCTCCCGTTAAAGCAAAGTTGGGATCAGAAAATGACTTATCTAACAAAGGGAATAATTCATCATCGGGGATTCGGTTATCTTCACTAGAAAAAATTCTTTCTTTAAGATCCTCGAATATTAAAACTTCTTGTCCTGAGCATTGAGCTAATTCTTGAATGGTTAGGATTGCCCGTTGATATGGACTTGAAACGAAAACCTCGATCCCCTCTCCTCTCAATAATTCAGTTATTTGAAAAGCATCTGACTTGCCTTTATCAGTCAAACCTCTTGTTCTTTCATTTCCTTCCGTCTTCGGTGATTCGCCATGTCTCACCATGTAAATGAAAGTTTTCATAGTAGCCTCCATGAAGAGCTGATGAATTTTTATTACATGATATTCGTGACTAACTACCAAGTTACCTTTTGCTAGGGTGGTTTTCTCTTATTTCTTATTGCATAAGTTTTTCTTGAAGGTGACGTTACGTCATTTGCTATACTGACTGAGAACGACATGCTAGAGCAATCAATTGGATGTGAGCAATGGATGGACAAAGAGAACTGTCTGACGACAGGACAGCTTGCCAAACGTACAGGGATAACGGTCAGGACATTGCAATATTACGATCAAATTGGACTTCTGAGTCCAGGAGGTCATCGCACTGGATCCATAAGACTGTACAACATGAAAGATATGGAAAGATTACAGCGAATTCAGATGTTGAAGTATCTAGGGTTATCGCTTCAAACAATAATGGACATTTTAGATGCAGAATCGCCATCCAACGGAGAGATCAGACACTCGTTGCAAGCACAACTCGATGTTTTACAAAAGAAAATTGCTCATACAGAGCACGTAGTACATGCAATACGAGATGCTATGGAAATGTCGGCTTATGGCTCCGATTGGAACCATTTGGCGGATGTTATTCAAACCGTGCAGAGTGAGCAAAATTGGGGGGAGCAATATCGGACGGCGAACCGTCTGCAAACGCGGATACATCTTTACGACAAGTACAGTACAAATCCCCAAGGCTGGCATCGTTGGATCTTTGAACAACTGGAGGTCCAACCGGGAGCACACATTCTCGAGTTGGGCTGCGGCGACGGGACCTTTTGGATAAGAAACGCCGAACGAATTCCAAGCAGCTGGCGTATCACGCTTACCGATATGTCAAGCGGGATGGTGGAAGAAGCACGTTGTCGCTTGGGAAGCAACAATCCGCAGTTTAAGTTTTTATCTGTTGACGCGCAACAGATCCCATTCCATGAAGAACAATTCGATATGGTTATCGCTAACAACATGCTGTACCACGTGCCGGACATCCCTAGAGCAATCCGCGAGATGCACCGTATCTTAAAGCAAGGAGGTATAGTATGCACCTCTACAATGAGCACTCAACACCTACAAGAGGTCGAACACTTGGCGGTTTCGTTCGATCCTGAGCTTCATGTGTTGGATCATGCTATTAAACGGTTCCACCTGGATAACGGAGGGGACTTGCTGTCTTCTTGCTTTTCCGATCTTCGGTTGCTTCGATACGAGGACTGTTTGTTGGTCGACGAAGCGGAACCCCTGATCGAATATATAATCTCGACTCCGATGAACGCAAGAGAGCGACTTGTCGGAGCGGCTATTGACAAGTTTCGAGACCACGTCAATCGGCTTCTGCAGCAGAACGGAACTCTCGAAATGACTAAAGAGAACGGAATCTTTCTAGGGAGGAAATGAGATGAAGTCACAACAGTATCACCCAAGAGTACGGATTGTAAAAGAGGAGCTTCTATCGGATAACTGGTACATCTTAAATAAGGTCACATTCGAGTTTGAAAAAAATAATGGACAATGGGAGACACAATCCCGTGAAGTGTACGATCGCGGCAACGGCGCAACGATCCTGCTCTATAATCAGCACAAACAAACCGTTGTACTGACCAGACAGTTCCGGATGCCTACTTATCGGAACGGCAATGAAACTGGGATGCTTATCGAAACCTGTGCAGGACTACTCGATAAAGAAACACCGGAAGAAGGTATTCTTCGGGAGACGGAGGAGGAGACGGGATACCGTATCAACCGTGTGCAGAAAGTTGGCGAGGCCTATATGTCACCGGGCTCCGTTACCGAAATCCTGCACTTCTATGTAGCCGAGTATAGTGAAGATATGACAACGGGTGACGGTGGTGGCCTTGAGGAGGAGCAGGAAAACATTGAAGTAATGGAACTTCCGTTTGCTCAAGTGCTAAACATGGTCGAAAGCGGCGAGATTCGTGACGCCAAGACAATAATGCTGCTCCAATACGCTCAGATCAAGGGTCTCTTAAAAGTGAAATCGAAACCCCTTCATATCCTTATCGCAGGCCCGTATCGATCTGGAACGAATGATGATCATATATTAATTGAGAAGAACGTCAACTACATGAATGAAATTGCTCTTCAAGTTTACGAGGCTGGTCATATGCCGGTGCTGGGGGAGTGGTATGCTTTGCCCCTTATCGCGACAGCTGGTTCCACTGCTTTGGGAGACGAGACTTTTAACAGAATCTTTCATCCGTCTTCCATTCGCCTGCTTGATTGCTGTAACGCCGTGCTTCGGGTTGGAGGACCCTCTCAGGGTGCCGATGAAATGGTAAGGGTGGCGAAAGAGAAAGGATTGTTGATTTACAAACGGCTCGACGAACTTCCGTTGGTGTGATATATCCTCTTTGACCAGACCAAAGACAACTTGCCTCTGGGCATCCTCCACGGATCACCCGAAGAAACTCTCAATCAACTGAGACACTAAGGGAATTACGCAAATGTGTAACATCACTCATCGGTGGACGTCCAAACATGCGTGCATATTCCCGGCTGAACTGTGATGGGCTCTCATAGCCAACGCGAAAGCCTGCAGTGGCGGCTTCCAATCCCTCCGAGAGCAGTAAGCGGCGTGCAGTCTGCAATCGAATGGCCTTCTGATACTGGAGAGGACTTATAGCCGTTACTTTTTTAAAATGCTTGTGTAAGGAAGAGGCGCTCATGTTTACTTCCTTCGCCAATTCTTCGATCACAAGAGGCTTAGAGTAATCGCGGGTTATCAGATGGATCGCTTTGGAGATGCTATGTGCATAGCTGCCAACTACGGCAAATTGCCTGATTAAAGCTCCCTGCTCACCTTGTAATACACGATAAAGGATCTCGCGCGTGATAAGCGGCGCAAGAAACTGAATATCCGCAGGCGTATCCGAAAGTCTGACAAGCCGAAGCAGCGCATCAAGCAGCAGAGGGTCAAATTGGCTCACCAGTATGCCGCGTCCAGTCTTTACGTTACATTGAGGAGGACTCTTCTTGATAATGTCCAGGATGACGTCTGGACTAATGGATAATTGAAGACTTAGATAAGGGAGCTCCGACGAGGCCTGAGTTATTTTACCAGTTACGGGAAGCTGAACTGATGTGACCATGTAAGTTGTTGGATCGTACACATAGTTTTCTCCAGCCAGCATTGCTGTCTTTGAGCCTTGTGCAACCACGTACAGGGAGGGCATATGGACCGTATGATTTAGCTCCGACACATCGCTTGCACGTCTGAAATAAAGTCCTGGCACAGACGAGACAAACGTACCATCCGAAGACGCATGTTGATGAATTAAATGAATCAGTTCTTGTAGATTCGTAGAAATATCAGAGGGGGGAGGAGACGAAATCATTCATGCTTCACCGTCCTTTCCGTTGAACGCTAATATTGATGTGCTAATTATATGCACGCCGAATAGGATTAGGCAAGAATTGGACTTGATCGGTCTACCTGTCTCAATCGAATTCTACTTAAAATTTACTTGCAAGGCCAACAAAGGGCCTAAGGCAAATAGATTAGAGGAAGAGGGATTGGGCTATGCATTTGGAAGGAAGAATAGAGAACAAAGTCGTCGTGATTACAGGTGCAAGCAGCGGAATTGGAGAAGCAACAGCACTGTTGCTTGCCGAGCGTGGGGCAAAAGTCGTGCTTGGAGCGCGCGGAGCGGATCGCCTTGAAGCGCTGGCGACACGCATTTCAAATGGAGGTGGCGAAGCTGTTTATGCACGCACTGACGTGAGAGGGCGCGAGGATCTGTGCAACCTCGTTAATTTGGCTTGCGAACGGTACGGGAAGCTGGATGTTCTCGTCAGCAACGCTGGCGTTATGCCCATTTCCCCTCTCGAAGATCTGTGTGTCGAGGACTGGGAGGACATGATTGACGTCAACATTAAAGGCGTTTTGTACGGTATAGCCGCAGCGTTGCCTATCTTTCATAAGCAGGGTTCCGGACACTTCGTGAACATCGCTTCTGTAGCAGGACATAAGACTGTGCCGAACCAGTCGGTCTACTCCGGTACGAAGTTCGCTGTGCGCGCCATCTCAGAAGGGTTGCGCCAGGAGGCTGGTGACAAGCTGCGCGTGACCATCATTTCGCCTGGTATTGTGCAGACGAATTTCACGGAGGGTATGACCAATCCCGCATTGAGAGATCAACTCGCTGCCATCCGGGATAAACTAGCCATGACACCGGACGCGGTAGCCCGCGCAATTGGATTCGCAATTGAACAACCGGATGATATTGATGTGAACGAAATCGTGATCCGCCCAACCGCACAAATGTAACATAAGTGCTTTACCCTGGAAGCTGATCATCCATGTAATTAAATCCGCCCGTTGGACCATCCTCCGGCAGGGTCGCCAGTCGGTCCTCCATTTTCGCTACATCCTCCACCGACAGCTCTGTCTTTTCTCCGCCCATCTGCGTTTTAACCAAGCCGGGGTAGTAATCCGCTGCACCAGTTTATTGGACAACTGGAACTGAATAGAGCCTATAGCGGTCTACATAATTACTGTGATCACTGTAGCAGACACCGAAAATGCAGAAGGATTGCAAAATTTTGTATTGTTAAGCAAGCATTTTAGCGGTGGGGAATTCCTTCCCACCGCTTGGTGTTGTTATTTATTCAACTTTAAAATATATCGTAAGATTACTGCACATTTTATTAAAAAGTAGTGGGATGATCCAGTTACCAGCCATGCAAAATTAACGATGAAGCGGTTCTTTTTCGCCCAGTCCCAGCACCTCCGTTGTGGAATCATAAATTTCTTGGTAAAGCTCTGGGTTTTCCGCTAGTGACACTCCATAAGAAGGAATCATTTCTTTTATTTTTGGTTCCCACTCTTCCATATGTTGTGGGAAGCATTTTTCCAATACTTCCAGCATAACGTGAACAGCAGTAGAAGCACCCGGAGAAGCGCCGAGCAGTGCAGCTACCGAACCATCAGCGGCACTAACCACCTCCGTACCAAATTGAAGTGTTCCTTTACCGCCCTCCGTATCTTTGATCACCTGCACACGTTGACCCGCTACCACAATCCCCCAGTCCTCGATTTTGGCGTTCGGAATAAACTCGCGTAATTCTACCAGACGCTTTTCATTCGATAACATCACTTGCTGGATCAGGTATTTGGTCAATGCCATCTCTTTTGCGCCTGCCGCCAACATTGTGATGAGATTATTGGGTTTTACAGAACCGATCAAATCCAAATTTGAGCCCGTTTTCAAGAACTTCGGTGAGAAGCCAGCAAACGGCCCAAATAGCAGTGCTTTTTGGTTACCGATGTATCTTGTATCCAGATGCGGAACAGACATGGGAGGAGCACCAACCTTAGCCTTACCATATACTTTTGCATGATGCTGGGCGACAACCTTAGGATTGTTACATACCATAAATAGTCCACTTACCGGGAATCCCCCGATATATTTGGACTCAGGAATACCAGTTCGTTGTAGCAAAGGTAAACTTCCACCCCCACCACCGATAAAGACAAATTTGGCGTTATGGTATTCGATTTTACCGTTGTCCAGATTATGGACTTTGACTTTCCACGAGCCGTCGCTCGCACGTTTAATATCCTTTACACTATGCTTGTATTTGATGTCGACGTTTTTACTTTTTAAATGCTCAAACAACATGCGTGTTAAAGCACCAAAGTTGACATCTGTTCCAGAGTCGATTTTGGTTGCCGCGATTGGTTCATTCAATGTACGGCCTTCCATAATCAACGGAATCCATTCCTTCAGCTTTTCAGGGTCGTCGGAAAATTCCATGCCTTGAAACAGAGAAATAGTTGAAAGCGCTTTAAACCTTTTTTTCAAAAAAGATACATTTTTCTCTCCTGTTACCAAACTCATATGAGGTATTGGTTTGATAAAGTCCTGTGGATTACGAATCAACTTGCTGTTTACAAGAAAAGACCAAAACTGTCTTGAAAGCTGAAACTGCTCATTAATGTCTACAGCTTTACGAATATCTATAGATCCATCAGCTTTCTCGGATGTATAGTTCAGTTCGCACAGTGCAGCATGGCCTGTACCTGCATTATTCCATTCGTTAGAGCTTTCTTCTCCCGCGTTTGCGAGTTTCTCAAACACTTGAATTTCCCACTCCGGTGCTAACTCTTTCAGCAATGATCCCAGAGTCGCGCTCATGACTCCGGCACCAATTAAGATAATGTCTGTTTTTTTCTGAATGCTATTCATAAAAACCTTCCTTATCTCTTATATTTGCAAAAAAGAGCAGGCCCTCCTGCTTAGATGATACAAGAAGCAAGGCTCCACTCAGGAACATATCTTTTCTGTCTCTATTATAACTAAAATATAATCTTTTAAAAATTATATTGTCTATTATCTGATAATTATAAATCATTTCTGCTAAAAAGTGAGAATTTTCTTTGCAGAAATAATAAGAATTGATCTCAACACGCTGTATTATTTGAGCTTCACTTACTAGCAATAATAACAGACACCAAAAAAGCGTTTAGAAGCAAATGATGTAGAGTACAGATTTCCAATGATCGAATCAACAGTCCATGTATATGAATAATTCGGTAAAATATGTCTTTACGGGATAGGCCCTTTCTAATTGCACTAACGTTTTCTGGAATGAGCTTCACGGTTTATAAATACTTCATCATAATATTCAAAACGGTCTGTTGTTGATTCTCCCAAGCATAATCGGAGTTATCCATAATAAATGATTGAAAAGGGAGTTGCTCAATGATTTGCAATTCTAGCTCACGTCGATGTTCAAGGAACTGAATATATCCTTCGTACCCGTGCAAACCCTTCCTCTTTCCATAATCTTGCTCCGCATGGTACCAAATCGCGAAATCTAACCATTCTTGAGATCTCGTTGTTTTAACTCGCTCAATCGTCTCACGCACATTTGGTTGCTTCAAATAGAACAAAATTGGACATAGTATCACATCCTTATGAATTAAATGATTACCTTAAGGAGAAACCAATTATCCCGTTAAATGCCAGATAGCTTAGGAACCTTCCCATATCTATACATTCTTAGAAAACTAATAAAAAGCACTGGGTCCTGAGGACTGACCCAATGCTTTTAGTAGATGACTATCTTCTAGTTACTTAATAATTACGTATTCCAGGTTAACCAGTTTTGCATAAGTAACAATTTGGTCTGTGGTTAGATTCAAGGAAACCACGGTATGGTGACCACCGCCGTTCTCAATCCATGCTTTAACCCCATCTTGGAAGTTTGGCTTCACGTTCCACAGTACACGGGCCACTGGAAGATTTGGAGCAGGAACTGTCGGTTCAAATGCAGTAACCTCATTGATCAGCAGTTTATAATGCGTGCCAAAGTCAGCCATGGAAACAACTACACCGTCTCCTGCCTTGCCGTCAAACACCAGACGGGCTGGATCTTCACGATCGCCGATACCTAACGGTGAAACGATGATTTTAGGCTTGTTGCTTGCCAACGTTGGGTCAACTTCAAGCATATGGGATTGAAGGATCGATTCCTGACCAGCCGCCAATTCATAGGTGTAGTCTTCCATAAAGCCAGTGGATTGGTTATGGCTCATTACTTTAAGCAGGCGATCGAGCGCTGCCGTCTTCCAGTCCCCTTCACCGGCGAAGCCGTATCCTTGTGCCATCAAACGTTGAACGGCAAGACCAGGAAGCTGTTTCATACCATAGAGGTCTTCGAAGTTCGTAGTGAAGGCAGTATAGCCGCCATGATCCAGGAACCGTTTAAGGGCAATTTCATAGCTTGCTTGCACTCTTACGCTGGCTTCCCAAGCTTCCTTGCTGTAAGTACCATAATCAAATTCATAGAGTTCGGAGTATTCTGCAAACAAAGCATCAATCTCTTCTTCTTTCACAGCATTGACGTACTGAACAAGGTCGCCAATTCCGAAGTAGTCAACGGTCCATCCAAATTGAATTTGAGCTTCGACCTTATCGCCTTCCGTAACACCAACGTTACGCATGTTGTCGCCAAAACGGGCAACTTTGATATTGAAGCTTTCGTTATAAGCAACCGCTACATCCATCCACTCTGCGATTTGCTTCTGCACTTCTGCGCGTTCCCAGTAACCTACAACCACTTTATTCTGTTTCTTCAAGCGGGCATTGATAAATCCATATTCACGGTCACCGTGAGCTGCCTGATTGAGGTTCATGAAGTCCATGTCAATCGTAGCCCAAGGAATACTTTCATTGAACTGTGTAGCCAAATGAAGCAGCGGCTTTTGCAGCAATTTAGTACCACGAATCCACATTTTTGCAGGTGAGAAGGTATGCATCCACGTGATGACACCGGCAACCTCGTCGCGATAGTTGACTTCTTTCATAAGGCTAGTAATTTTGTCTGCACTAACCGCCAGATCCTGCAATACAAGCGGATAAGGCAGAACGCCACTCTTATTTAAGGCATCGGTCATTTCTTGTGCGTGTGCTTTAACTTCTGCTAATGCTTCTTCGCCATACAGATGTTGTGAACCTACGACAAACCAGAACTGTTTTGTACCTACTGTTGACATCATTCATCCTCTTTTCATAATTTTTTAGTTTATATTACTTTTGCCCGTAGTACGCGTCTTTCCCATGTTTGCGTAAATAGTGTTTATCTAGAATGCGTTGCGGCAATTCTTCAGCAAAATGATTCAATTCTCGTGCGAATAAATTCATTTTCGAAACTTCTTCCAACACGACGCTATTCATGACTGCCGATTTCGCATCTTTGCCCCAAGTAAAAGGAGCATGCCCCTTAAGAAGAACACCCGGCACTGCTAAAATATCCAGTCCGCGCTGCTCAAAAGTTTCGATAATGACACGGCCGGTTTCCGCTTCGTAACCACGATCAATCTCCTCTTGTGTCAAGAAACGGGCGCAAGGAACAGAACCATAGAAGGTGTCTGCGTGAGTAGTCCCCATTACAGGTACATCCAGGCCTGCTTGAGCCCAAATGGTCGCCCAAGTTGAATGCGTGTGTACAATACCGCCGATCTCTGAATAATGCTTATAAAGCACAGCGTGAGTCGGTGTATCTGATGAAGGTCTCATTTCTCCTTCAACAACATTGCCATCAAAATCAACAACCACCATATCGCTAGGTTTCATCGTGTCATAACTAACACCACTAGGTTTGATAACGAATAAGCGGCTCTCACGATCAACAGCGCTTACGTTACCCCAGGTGTATTTCACGAGTCCATGTTTAGGCAAATCCAGATTGGCTTGATATACTTCTTCTTTCAGTTGCTCTAACACGTCAATCCCTCCAGTTTTCCACTAGATTATCTACAGCAGCCTGTTCAATCGCTAGACCTTGTGTATAGCGTTCCATGAATGCTTCGAATCCCTTAACGTCGGAACTGTCAGGAGAAATTTCTTGCCCCTCAGCATCTCTAAATACTTTTTGGTCGAGGAAGTCTTCCAGACTTTCTTGTTGAGCCTTGTTCATCATGTAAGAAGCCAGAATAGCAATACCCCACGCCCCGCCTTCTCCAGCTGTTGACATCACTGATACCGGGACATTCATGGCAGCCGCAACGATTTTTTGTCCGACGATAGGGGTTTTAAATAAACCACCGTGAGCCAGTATGCTATCAATTGCGACATTTTCTTTCTTTGTCAAAATATCCATTCCGATTTTCAAAGCAGCAAACGCAGTGAAAAGATGAGTCCGCATGAAATTGGCCAAATTAAAACGGCTCTCAGGAGAGCGGACAAACAATGGCCGACCTTTCTCTATTCCGGTGATATTCTCCCCTGACAAATAGCCATAGCTGAGTAAACCGCCGCCATCTGGATCTGCTTCCAATGCCTTGTTCAGCAACACACTGAATAATTGGTTTGGATCGGCCTTTTGCCCCATTGCCTCATAGAACTCACGGAACAATCCCAGCCAAGCATTGAGATCACTTGAACAGTTGTTGGCATGAACCATTCCGACCGGATTACCATTCGGTGTAGTCACCAGATCAATTTCCGGATATACCGCTGAAAGATCCTTCTCTAATACAAGCATGGCAAAAACCGAGGTCCCCACAGAGACGTTGCCAGTCCGTTTCCTCACACTATTCGTAGCGACCATCCCTGTTCCCGCATCACCTTCTGGAGGACAAAGCGGAATACCTGGTTGTAAATCTTCGGATTTATCTAAGATTTTGGCTCCCGCGGCGGTTAGTACACCTGCCTGCTCGCCTGAAATATAAACTTTAGGGAGAATTCCTTCTAACTTCCAATCGTAACCTTTGGCTGCAATGAGTTCATCGAACTGCTTAACCATCGATTCGTTATAATCATGTGTAGTCTCATCAATTGGGAATATGCCCGAAGCATCTCCGATGCCAATGGACTTATTGCCAGTCAGCAGCCAGTGAATATATCCAGCTAACGTCGTCATAAAATCAATCTGAGGGACATGTTGCTCTTCGTTCAATATAGCTTGATACAGGTGAGCAATACTCCATCGCTCAGGGATGTTGAATTGGAATTTATCGGTTAACACTTTTGCCGCAACACCGGTTGTCGCATTCCGCCAAGTCCGGAACGGAACAAGCAACTCACCTTTGCTGTCAAAAGCCATATATCCGTGCATCATTGCAGAGAATCCTATAGAACCAACGGTACGAAGAGTGATTCCATATTTTCGCTCAACTTCTTGTTTCATTTCACTATAAGCCTCTTGTAGACCCGTAATAATACTCTCTAAGTTGTACGTCCAATATCCGTCTACCAAGAGATTTTCCCACTCATAGCTTCCAGATGCGATTGTTTCAAAATGATGATCAATCAGCACTGCCTTGATACGTGTGGATCCAAATTCGATACCAAGTGAGGTTTCTCCCTTAGTAATCGCTTGTTTAATGTCTTGATCCATGCTCACGTGACTCCTCTCTCTGAACAACTGTTATAATCGCAATAATTGAAAGAAGGCGCTTTCTTTAATTTACAACCTTAGTATATTTTTTGTTCGTACATTTGTCAACACGAATACATAGTTATACCTACAAATATTCTTACGAATTGAATGTTTCTCTATTTTTCCTTTAGTATTACTGCATGTTGGGCAATGGATTATAATAAGTTCATAATTATGCTAAAATATGTACATACAAATATTATGGGTGGGTAAATTGGTATTAGTACAACCAGGAAAGAAGGAATAAAGTGAAACCAAAGTATCAGGTCATCCTTGAGGATATAAAAAGCAACATTCTATCAGGAGCATACAGCGTAGGAGAACAAATTCCAACAGAATCGGCTTTGCAGGATATGTATAAAGTTAGTCGCCAGACGGTACGAAAGGCAATTTTAGAACTATCCAACGAGGGCTTTTTAAGAAGTGAAAAAGGATCGGGCACCTATGTCAGCAACCAATTCCGATCAAAAACCGGCGGGAATTCCAGTAATAAAACCATCGGAGTCATCACGACCTATATTTCCGATTACATCTTCCCTTCTATTATTCGCGGGATTGAAGCTAGATTGAATGAAGATAATTATTCATTGCTATTAGCTAGTACAAATAATGATGTCGCACAGGAAAAGAAAGCTTTGGAGATGATGTTGTCCTTTGGTGTGGATGGCTTGATCATTGAGCCTACGAAGAGCAATCTATATAATCCCAATATCTCTTACTATTTGACGTTCAAGGAGCAGGATGTTCCGTTCATCATGATTAATGCTTATTATGAAGAGTTGGAAGTTCCCTTCTTTTGTCTCGATGACGTACAATCCAGCTATCTGGCAACAAAAGAATTGATTGCTAACGGACACACACACATTGGTATCATTGCCAAAATGGATGATTTACAAGGAAAGCATCGAATGAAGGGCTATATCAAAGCGCTTGGAGAAGCCAAATTACGGTTTCACCCAGAGCAAGTGCTCTCATTCTATACAGAGACGAAGCAGGACCTGTCCGCCAACTTAAAAAAATTCCTTACCGAACAAAGAGATGGGTTAACCGCAATTGTCTGCTATAACGACGAGGTAGGATTAGAAGTTGTACATGTATGCAGACAACTTGGGATATCTGTTCCCGAAGACATATCCATTATTGGTCAAGATAATTCCTATATTTCCAAGAATGCAAACATCAAACTAACGACATTAACACACCCACAGGAACAAATGGGACGTGATGCCGCCGATTGGGTTATTAAGAAACTGCAAGGGAAGAAGGATCTACGCAACCACACCTATTATCAGCCCGTGTTGATTGAAGGGGAGACGGTAAAGAAGAAACTGAAGTAGATGGTGCTCACATTACCTCCAATTATGAACCGCCAGTTTGCCATTAACATTAGGGTATGCTGGCTTGAATTTATGGCGGGAACGTAAGTTTTAATAAATTCCATACAATTGGAGGTAAACATGAATCTAAAAAGAATAAAATATTTTATAGATCTCGTTGAATGTAGAAACTTCACAGAAACAGCAAAAAAGAATTTTGTATCGCAAACTACGATTAGCCAACAAATGGCCTCACTTGAGAATGAGTTCAACATTCAGTTAATTGATAGAAAACAAATTCCGATTGAGCCCACCAAAGCGGGATGGCTGTTTTATGCAGAGGCCGTCGTGCTCTGGAAGCAATATAATCATATGAAAACAAGCATGGAAAATTTTCTAAAATATAATACCCAGCTATTGAGTATCGAATATGCTACAATCACAGATATCCAAAGCTTATTAAAATTTATCCCTTCATTTAAAGAAAATCATCCAAAGATTAAACTTGAATTAAATAAAGTATTGCTAAAGGATATCGCTGAGTATCTGCAAAAAGGAATACATGACGTAGCCATTGCCTTTGACTCAGAGTTTAAAGGGAAAGAAGAAATCCTAACCCATACATTATATAGCGGACGATACTGCGCGGCCGTAAGTAAACAACATCCCCTCTTCAGTTTTGAGTCCATCTCAAAGGAAGAATTATATAAGTATCCGCTTGTCATGCTGAATCCAATGGTTATTGGAGACTCCTATTATTTAATGATTCAACATGCCATGGAAGATGGTTACCAGCCCAACATCCTTAGAACCGCAGACGATGTCGAAACAAAGCTGTTTTATATCATCACAGAGAATTTAATTGGCTTTTTCCCAGATAACTATGATCTTGCTGACCTGAAAGAAGAGGTCCGACTCATTCCCATACAAGGTTCACACCATACTTTTAAAATCGAAATAGGCTACTTGAAAAATAATTCTAATCCAGCATTATACTCATTCCTGCAACAAATACAAAATTCGTTTTAGCAATAGCCCATAAGTTTTTTGTATTATACTTTGTTATTTTTTTCACATAATATATAAGTATAGTTCATTTCAGCAAGGAGTGACGACAAACATGGGTAAGTTATTATTAACGGGTGTGGATGGCAATCTGGGCAGACAAGCGGCTGAATTTTTATTGAAATTAGTAGAAAAAGACCAAATTATTTTTTGTGCATATGATCCGGCATCTTTACAAGGGTATGCAGAACAAGGTATTGAAACGCATGTGACCAATTTCAATACAATAGACGGTCTTGCAGAAGCTTTTGCTAATGCAGATAAACTTGCTTTAATCTCCATGCCTTTTGTGGGGGTAAAACGCCAAAATGCACACAAAAACGTGGTCAATGCGGCGAAAGAAGCTGGAGTAACACAAATCATCTATACTTCATTGGTTAACGCGGCGGATGAATCCAATCCAAGTGTTGAAAAACTGGACCATGTCTATACAGAAGATTATATCAAAAGTGTCGGGTTAGATTATATTTTCCTGCGTAATTCGCAATATGCGGAAGCTATGGTTACCAATTACTTCACCTATGTGAAGTCTGACGGCGTGTTGAAAAACAACCAGGGTGACGGCAAGATGGCCTATATCTCACGGAAAGATTGTGCAAAAGCTGTCGCTTATGCATTAGCAGCAAGCAATTATCATGAGGCGATATTAAATATAAATGGTCCTGAATTAATAACAATGTCCGACTTTATCGAGATTGGAAATGAAGTAACGGGTCATCATATTACCTACAAGCAGATCACGGATGAAGAAAACTACGCCATATTTGATGCCATGGGTGTTCCCAGAACAACAGATGGCAAATTTGCAGAGGACTCCGAAGCCCCCTTCTCTTCTGAAGGTATGGTTACCTTTGGACAAGCTATTCGCTTAGGAAAAATGGATATATTTACGGACGACTTCAAGAAGCTGACGGGCCAAGATCCCGTAACAGTGAAATATATGTTTGAACATGCGAATGAGTACCAAGTGGGTGAACGACACTCCAAAGATAATTAATTCAAGTCATGATCATGTTTGCGGAGAGATCGGAAGCTGATTTACATCCGATTTCTCCAATTGCGCTTTTGCCTACTTTAGTATTCTCCTTTAATTACAAAAAATGAACCTCGGATTGTTCCAGCTAGTTTTGACTTCTGCCTAGCAAACTTAAACTTCCCTTCTAGCTCCTTTGGTACCTCCATCCCCTCAGAAAGCTTAAACCCAACGGCCCGCTTCTTAGTGTCATCAACCGTATACATGACGTTGACCTCAAGACCATCCTCATAAAAGACATAAGCAAATTTAATATTTTCCACTTGAAAACGTGACGTTTCTAAAGGTTTGGCCGCAAACTCAATATCACGCTCTTTCAGAATTCGGTTCACATAATCAAGGGTCTCCTGACTTTCACTAGCTGACACAACCGTAAATTCATGCTTGTATTTGTTCATAAAGTAACGGGCTTCATTAGCACGCAAACCAGCAAGCGCTTCTACTACAGGTGAAGACTCTAAACCAACCGTAGACACATTATTAAAATCAACGATATAGGACATTTCCACATCTCCTTTTATCTCATTATTCCCCAAAAAACTTGCCGCTATTTATGTTACGGTTCTGGCGCTCACAACTTACTGGTACACATAAATCGTCACCGATCCAAAGGAATATTCTCTCCAACTTCCTTCTGTCTGAGGGAACATGGGCGTTGGGAAGCATGTCAACTTGAACTCAGTTAGGGTATAATCGGCAGCAACAAATAAGAATCAAATTCATCCCCTGTATATAGGGTAATGTCTGCATCCCATACCCTGTCATCCCCCGTCTGAGTCAGCAGTGCGCAGCCACTTTGATTCTGACTTCCAATTTCCAGGAGCAATCGGTTCCCTTTAGCTACAACAATTGCACTATCCCATATCTCAATATCCAAGCAATAGACTTCTCCTGGAACCAGCTTTTGAAACTCATCGAAGGTGTAATAAGGCTTATACTCCGTAGATAATTCATCATCAGTTTTACGTAAGGAAGCGCGCAGCCAGCCCTGGCTAATTGGAAATTTCTCTGTTAGTGCTCCTGAGTTAACGACCTCATTGCCTAGTGAGTCAATATTTCGCAAAGATACGAAAATGTCCATATCATCTGTAGTTGACGATGCCCACAAACGGAGTTTGATAGGCCCGAGAATTTCTGTTTCGTTATCAAACGGATCGGTTTCAAACAGAACACGCTTTGAATTGTTTTCCTCTCTCGAGAATTCTTTCACCATAAAAGGCTTCGCCCAGTGCTTTGACTCGCACTCCTTATCGCCTTCATAGCAAAGCTGGGCCTTGGCTTGCGGAGGCTCTTGCGAAAGCAAATTCGAGCTTGCATCAAGGTAAAAGCGGGTCCATTGGGTGCGCTTAAGCGGATACTCGTTCTCGTAGCGCCATGTGTAGTTATTGCCTCCGCGAGGAATGGCAAGCTTCACTTTCGGTTCTCTCATTATGCCAGTATCGATTCCTTTAAGCCAATAATCCAGAAATTTTTTCTGCAGTTCCCGACCCTGAGCGGTGTAAAATGCACCAACATGGCTCCCGATATGTACTTCAAGCCACTTGTGCTCTGATACCGCATTCTGAAAACCCAGGAAATTTCCACGGGTATGCATTCCGGCGCTAAACCAGTTGCTTGCGGATAATAAAGGCACCTCTACTTTACTCAAATCAGAAAATCGATTCGTCCACGATTGATCACGTAATGGATTGTTTTTTACCATCTCCGGGAAATCAGTGCGATTGGCTTGCAATTGTTCTTCCGAGAATTTTCCATCGGGATTGTATTGATGCGCCAAAACTCCGTTCTTCCACCAGAATGAAAGAAAACCGTTCGCCTGGATTCCGCCCGGATAACAGAATTCTGCATAATAATCTACTGTACCTTCCCAAGGTATGATACAAGCTAAATGAGGAGGTTGTTCGGATGCCACGGCCCATTGACTCATAGCCAAATAGGAGATGCCCAGCAGTCCTATCTTTCCATTGCTCCATGGTTGCGTTCCAGCCCATTCGATTGCATCATAATAATCTTTCTTCAAAGAATTTGATAATATATCCAGCTTTCCTGGAGAATTACCGATACCACGTTCATCTACTCGCAAGACAATATAACCTTGCGGCACCCAAAATTCAGGATTTGGTGTTTCCCAACTAATTAAGGGCCCTTTATCCTGCGAATGTGTATATTCTATTGCGATTGTTGGATTAGCAGGAGCAAATCGAGAGAAATGAAGATCCTTTCCATACGGACACATCGTCATGATTACTGGAAAACTCCCCTCCACATTAGGCTGATAAAGATTTGCGGCGAGATAATTCCCGTCTCTCATAGGAATCTGTACTTCTTTCCAAGTAATTTCATAAAAGTGATTACTTCTTTCGTTAATGTCGATAGGTAATGGATTCATAGCTTGCCTCCATTTGATAGTTTTTCTTCAAACCAGTCAATCAATAAGCAGCGTGCTTCTGTATCCTGTTCAATCGCATTGTGAACTTTAGGCCTCTTTCTGATTTCTTGCAAGGGGTTCACTCCCTTCAATAATTATTCAGAAAAGTTTTAGTACACGTGTACTAAAATCAGTATATTCCTGCAAATACAGCAACTCAACTCTGGTCTTTATTGGGAATGGCACTCTTGGCTGAGGATTTTCGCAAATTATCTCTCGAATTCTTCCGTATTCTTAATCAAGCTACTTATTTCGGTCTTGAAGGAACAATTTATGATATAATGCTTTTGATTTCAAGTGCATAGCACAAACGCTCTAAAGGAGATAGAAATGGATATTAATTTAAGGGATAAGATCCTTGAGACTGCAATTGAATTATTTAATAAAAAAGGATATGCATATGTAACATTGAGGGATATTTCCGATGCGTTAAATATAAGTCCTGGTAATTTGACATACTATTTCAAAAAAAAACATGATCTTATGATTGGTGTTATGGCAATGCAGTATGAAGAATACCAAAACTTAAATTTCTCAGCGGAGGTTTCTATCGAAGGGCTGAATCAGCAGTTTTTAATTCTTAATGCATTCCGTAAAAAATATTTCTTTTATTTCTCCAGTTTTACAGAATTGCCTAAGTTGTATCCGGAGATAGCTAAAATGCAAATTAAGGTTGTTAATGATTTCTATACGCTTTTTACCAACATATTTAAGGGGTTTGTTAATAAAGGAATTATGAAAGAAGAATTATATGCTGGGCAATATGAAGATTTGTCTATTTCTTTACTATCGATAAATATGTATGGTACACAGGAAATAATTCTTCTCCAAAAATTTCTTACAAATCCAAAAAACATCTTGTCCATCCTATGGAGCCTTATACTTCCTCATCTAACCAAAGAAGGAATGGCCATGTATTGTCGGATAACGCAGGTTGATAAAACTATCCCCCCCAAGCTATGCTACAAGCCAGATCAATCGGATGGAAGCTTGGAAGGCTCAACATGAGGCCGCCAAGGCATCTTTTTGTAGCGGCAAGTTTTTGAATAAGGACCATCCCGATAAAAGGATGGCCTTTAGGACCGCTAATCTACTATTTTAATTGCCTCGATATAAAGTTCGATTCTCACTTCATTCCCGACAACAATCCCGCCTTTTTCCAGATGCGAGTTGAATGTCAAGCCAAATTCATTGCGTTCGATACTGGCTGTTGAATGAAATCCTACACGTTCCCGGCCGCGAGGGTCTTTATTTAGTCCTTCAAAAACGGTATGAAAAGTGATGGGTTTTGTTACTCCATGCAAAGTTAGATTGCCCGTAAGTTCATATTGCCTTTCGCCAGCAAGGACGCAGCTGGTGCTTTGAAACGTAATGGTTGGATACTTGGCTGCATGAAGGAAGTCGTCGCTCTTCAGGTGCTCATCTCGTTGCGATTGGCGAGTTGTGATACTATTTGCGTCTATGGAAGCCTGAATACCCATGGTTGTTAAATCATTGGGGTCAAAACTCAAGATCGCTTGGAAATGCTCGAATACTCCTTTGATTCTATTAATCATTAAATGCGTCACCGAAAACTCGACGGAGCTGTGGTCCCGATCCACTTCCCAATTGATATTGCTCATAAATAGATTCCACCTCTATGATAAGATTTGAGAAAGGTCGCCCTATCTCCAAAACACTGCGCTATTCGCATGCTCCTAATATACAAAAACGCTACTGACAACGGGATGTCAGTAGCGTTTTAGCATTTTTTCGGCTTCCTCGTATATCCGATTCGGACTGTGCAAGAAGCATGGGGCTGTCTCATAAGGGGCGGCCTTTTATTTCGTTGTACCTTAGAATCCCGACTATAAGGAGAGTTGATTTCTGCCTAAAAGTTTATTTCCGAGAATCAAGAATAAACATAGATGCATCTTGTCCCATGAATATTTTACTTCCATTATAAAAAGTTTTGGATTGAATATCTCTATACCCTATTTTAGTCATAATGTCAGCCAGCTCTTCTTGATGAAACCCGTTGTGAACTATATCTGAAACTACTTTTTCATTTTTATTAAAATCTACGATTAGTAAATGTCCTCCCTCATTTAGAACATCAAATAATCTGGATAAAACGAATTCAACATCATGAATATGGAGCAGAACCTGAGCCATAAAAATATAATCCGCATGTAAATCCGTTAAACCTTCCTTTTCAAAATCAAAACATAATGTATCTGCATTCCGAATATGAAGATCAGTAATTTTTTGTTTTATTTGATTAATCATGTTTTGTGAAGTATCCAGAAAAAGCATAGAATTAAAATCGTTTAACAAGTTCATTCCGACAAGACCCGTTCCACACCCAAAATCAATAGCATTCTTACTATTAGCGTCAACTACATATTCACGAATGGCATCAGATGATGCCTTTGCAATTTGAATTCTTTCCGAAGTGTCATATATATTCGCTATCATTTCAAACTTATCCGTATTTCCCATAATTACCTCCCCAATCCGCCTTAATAAAATCCTGAATACAACCATATAGAATGATATTCTATCAAGCATTAGCATTTAGTCCACATTCTTATTCATGCTTATGGAAAAACAAAACCTCTGTATGAATGGAGGAGACAACCTTGGGGTGGTTCATGTACACCTTCTTCACGATTCGTCTTTGTCGAAATAATCATCTGGCAAATGCAGTTCTCGCAAACAACCGATAAATTTTTCTCTGAAATTCGGATTGCTTTTGTATTCCGGCCATACCACCTTATAGGAAGGCAGCAACTTCTCATGTGGAATAATGCCCCAGTATAAAATCAAGTTATTCAGAACCTGCGGGCCGCCCTCCATCAACATCTGTTCAATGATCTGCCAGCTTCCCAGCTTGTTTTCGCAACTGCGCGCGGCATAGATGGCAGTGGTCTGCATTTTCGGGTCGGCGTGACACAAGAAAGGCGCAAAGTTCTGGAGAGTAATCGCACCGTAATCTTCCAAGATATACCCTGCATAACGCAACGTTTCCGGGTCGTGAATCCTGTCAAGCCTTTGCAAGATCACTGGAATAAATTCTGTTAAATTCACAGTTTTACCGGAAGCATGCAGAATCTGTAAAGCTTGCAGAAAATCCTCATGCCCATCCGATTGCAACAGCTCCAGAAGATATTTTCTACCCGCGTCAAAAGAAGTTTTGCAGATTAGCCAAATGGCTGTGGTCCGATTTTTTAGGCTTTGCTCCGCAATATTTTTCAAAAAAGCAAGGGTTAGCTGAGAGACCTTCTTAAACTTGAACATTCCATCAAGCGCTTTGACTTGGATTTCTTCGTTTGGAGCGCTCTGATAAATCTGGATCAGTGCATTCTCATCACCCGGCATTCGACTGCCAAACCACCCGATATCATAATCCAGAATAATTTCATCCAGCCAGCGCTCGTACCAATCCAGAAAGCTGCCTTCATAGACAAAGAAAAAAGGATGATCGGGATGAAAATCGGAGGTGTACACAATCCTCCCCCTATATTTCCCTTCAAGTACGAGATACATGTCGTATTCGCAGCCTTGGGTACCTATGCACAACATGCCGCCCAACACCTGATTACAGGTATCGTCGTATTCCTCATCGGGAATGTGCTCGTCCCTGGTCAGGGGCTCAATCAGATGGTTCCATTCCTCTTTGGTCATCCCGGGATGCAGAACGGATTTGGCAAGGAGTGCCTGGCGCTCGGTGTAGGAAGTTGCCTTTCCAATTGAATAAATTCCATAGTAGGGTCCGGCGCCTCCGTTGCCGATTTTCGTTAAAAACAGCGCGTAAGGCTCAGGAAGTGTGACCTGATTGAGGGTTTGCCAGTCCTCCAGCTCTTTTGCTGTAAGCTTCTCTTTAACCCTATATTGATGTGAGGATGCTCCAAACACCGAGAAGTCCGCATCTTTGCGCATAGCTTGACTCAATTTGTTATTTATTCGATCCAATTGCGTTTCTTTCTTCCTAAACCACATATTTGAACCCTCCTGTTGACCATATCCAGGTTTCCTTGTTTGCTTATCCAGCAATTTTATTGTTTTTTCTATGGGTCGTACCTCTTTAAAATGATATGTATCTTTAATTAATCTTTCATTGTAGCTTCTATTAAGGTCCCCTGGACCACCTTAGATTACCATACAAAAAATGCATATGAAAGGAATCCATATGGGGGCCAACACGAATTTGTTAGGATACGGAAACTTGGCAAATTTAATGACAAAGAACGTGATCATTTTTATTCTTGTTAGAAAGTGATGGTGTGGGCTAGCCCCCTTTGACCACTCAATGGGGGCTTAAAGTTCACAGGGACACGATTATTCGTTATCCGGCGTGGCCGGACTGGCCGGGGGCATCAAACCTTTAACGGCGCCGAGAAACGGACGAATGGACTTGATCATACCGTAGCCCATCTTCACGACCGGGACAAATTTCTGGATCATGCCGAACAGCCGCAGGCCGCCGCCGAGCATACTGCCAAGCCCTCCTGCGCCTGCAGTGGAGCCGCCAAGGCCGCCTAACAGCGAGCCCATCATCGGCAGGAATGCCGACACCTTGGCGTCCGGCTTGCGGGAGCGCGAACGGCCAGACGGCTTACGCGCGCCGCCTTTCCGGTTGCCGAGACGGACGCCCGGGGCATGCGCACCAGCTCTGCGTTTGAGAGATCGGGAGTCTTGCTTCCCGGAAGAAGCGCGTGGGGGGACTCCGGCGCTGGCAAGTACTAACCCGCCATAATTAGCGTCGGTGATGTAGCCGACGTAAGTCTCTCCGCTGTGCAGGGTGACACAGACCGGACGGCCCTGAAACTTCTTAGCCCGTGCACGCATCTCTTTCGATTGTGCCATGGAAGTTCACCTCGCTCACTGATTATAATTCAGTTTACGCCAGGGGCGGGCTGCCTGCTTGTGCGAATGGGACATACGCACGCCAAAAATCGCTTGATGATTAGGCATTTTACAACTCCCCCTCAAGAAACGCGAAACCCCTTACTCCGCTGCTTCCGCCAGCCATGCTCGCATAGCCGGAGACTCCGCCCGATTCAAACGTAGGGCGATTTCGGTATTGATCTCATCCGGCGGCATAACCTCGACAAGGACACATACAGACTCTCGCGGTTGATTCAAGGCAAACACGCCTTCATCATCGAGCATTTGCATCGCCAGCTCCATGGCCTTCAGCCTCGAATCAAATTCACGATTCCATTCATCAGCTTCAAGCTCCGCAATAGAAGGACGCTCCATAAACAATTGTTTAACATCATCGAAGTTCTCATCCCTGAAACAACAATAGGGTGAATCGGCATAGGACCATTTGATGAGTTCCGCAATCGTTGACCCCGGCGTGTCACTTTCTTCTCCTTGCCTGGCTGCTTCCCTCTCCAAGGCCTCCCATGACCAGGCGGAGATGCTTGGCGCATGTCCCTCTCCAGTAGTAAATAGCGTGCAGTAATAGTAACGTTCGCCATTTTCAAAAAGAGTGCGAAAGGATGTCCTAGCCACATCGACAATTTCCGCCGCCAGCGCCTCTATTCCTTGCGTCGGTTTCATGACATTCGCTCCTTAGCCCTATAAATATATCTTATTTCCATTATAAAAATTGTTCGTACTAGATCTACCTACTTTTCACCTGAATCCTGGAAATATGGGCGATTAAGGTTCTAATTCAAGGTGCATCTTGGCTTCCGCCTCATCCCATGGCACCGAGTAACCCGCCCCCTTGGCGCAAAAGATGGAGGAGGATGTATACAGTGGGTCTGCCCCTTTGCGGTAGCCCATCCGTTCTATGACTTCCTCCGTGTTATGGCAGCGGTCGTAGCCGCTGAACACGCAGCGGATACTGCCTCGTCCATGCGTAAAGGATGCAAATTCGGCACTGTAGTTCATGAAAGTCGACACGGGCACCCTACCCGTGACCACCGCTTGCGTTCCGGTTGTTTGCGGCGGATTAAAAATACCTGAAGCACGCTGAATATCGGACAGCACCCTGCCCATTTCATCGATAGCGACCTTGATTTTGAAATCGTAATAGGGCTCCAGCAGCACGTTGTCCGCCTTCTCCAGTCCCTGCCGTAGTGCTCGAAAGGCAGCCTCACGAAAATCGCCACCATGGGTATGTTCTTTATGCGCGCGGCCCCTCAGTAGCGTAATGTTCACGTCGGTGACCGGCATGCCGGTCAGCAGTCCGTGATGCTCCCGTTCATAGAGATGATTCCGAATCAGATTCTGGTAGCTGACATTCAGATCATCGGCATGACACCTGCTATCGAACATGATGCCATTGCCCCTTGCTCCCGGTTCAATCAGCAAATGCACTTCCGCATAATGCCTGAGCGGTTCGAAGTGGCCGTACCCTTTCACAGCCGATTGAATCGTTTCCTTATACAAGATTTCCGGTTGTCCAAATGAGATAGCAAAGCCAAACCGCTCTCTAACAAGCTGCTCCAGCACTTCCAGTTGAATCAATCCCATGACGCGGATAGAAATCTCCTGCAATTTCTCATCCCAAACGACGTTCAGAGACGGCTCCTCCGCCTCCAGCGTGCGAAAAGCACCGAGCACCTTCTGTACATGTATCGAATTGTCGAATAATACCTTCGATTGTAACGTCGGCTCCGACTCGTAAGCTAACTTGTCCGATATCGACCCCAGGCCTTGTCCAGCCCCGGCGGCGGACAATCCGGCAACCGCAAACAAATCGCCGGCTTCCACTTGCTCCACCGGCTGCGATTTAAGACCGTTAAACAAGAAGAGCCGCGTAACTTTTTCGTCATATTGAACCCCGCCGCTCTCGTAACTAAGCTGTTCTCTCACCTTTAGCCGACCACCCAGCGCCTTAATGAACGTGAGTCTCGCTCCGCCTGCATCGTGCCGAATTTTATAAACCCGCCCCTGGAACGAAGCATTCTCGTCATAAGTGGTTGTCGTCAGCAGATGCAGCTGATCCAGAAATTCAATGACGCCTGCATCCTGAAGCGCAGAGCCGTAAGCACAGGGGAAGAGAAGACCTGCCGCTATCATCCTCTGCAAGGCCTCCAGCCAGAAGCCGGAATCCTCTCTCCCCTCCAGGAATGCTTCCAGCAAGGCTTCGTCCCGCTCCGCCATGGCCTCCCGCAGCGGCTCACCGACTATGCCGTCAGCGAAGCTCTGTGTAATGCAGCATACTTCCCCCGTCAACTGCTGACGGATATCCGCCTCGGTTCTGCCTGCATCCGCACCGATCCGATCCGTCTTGTTGATAAAGAAGAACGTCGGAATCCGATGCTTGCGCAGCAGCTGCCAGACCGTCTCCGTATGACCCTGGACACCTTCAACTGCGCTTACAATCAGGATGGCATAATCAATGACCTGAATCGCCCGCTCCATCTCCGGGGAGAAATCGACGTGTCCGGGCGTGTCTATTAAATAATAGCTGTCTCCTTTATATTCTATTACCGCCTGATCTGCGAACACCGTAATACCCCTTGCCCGCTCGATGTCGTGGCTGTCCAGAAACGCATCCTGATGATCCACCCGCCCCCGCGACCGGATACTGTTCGTATGGTACAGCAGCTGTTCCGCAAAAGTTGTCTTACCTGCATCCACATGGGCGAACAGGCCAATCGTTAGTCGCTTCATAGAATCCCACTTTCAACGCTTCTTGTTAATACTGCTCATTTTATTAAAGCATAGAAATCGGGAGAGTGGGTAGGAGTTGGTTTTGAGAGGGGGTCTTTTTTCATAGATAGAAATAAAAGCAACGAGTTACATTTATGATCCTCTTCCTACCATTTTATGGTTATTCAACAAACCTGATAGAATAATTAACTACGGCATCAAAAAAACCTTTGTAGGCTTACAAAATCCTGCGGTCTGTTAGAACCAAATAGTGTACATGATGTAAATTATTATCAGAAGTAAATTTAAGAATATCAAGCATAATTCCATTCATTTGAATTTATTTCATGGAACTCTGCAACTTTTTTAAACATAATATTCAAATCTTTATAAAATTTATTAATCGCACCCACATTTTCCGGGTTATTCACCCAGTGCTTAAACAACAGTTCGAAAAACCGCTCATGTTTAATAAAAGCTTTCTTGCTTAACTCTCTTTTTACACCGTGCGTTGATTTTCCTGTATTTTCAAGATCGATCAAAGTATTTGCAATATTATCAATATCAGGACGAATATTATCCCTGTAATAGACTTTGCCGAAATTTAAATTAAGTATTGTTTCGTCAGTCCAAAAAGCATCATCATTATCAAAGAGCATAACAGAATAATCCATAATCAAATTCTCAGGGGAAGCATTTCCAGGTAGAGTAATCAGATACTTGTTATAATCAGGGCGTTGATCACCGTCTAATACACATATAGACTGCATCGTAGATTTTAACAAATATGTATCGCTAAATATGTTAATTAAGTTTGTTGCTCCAATATTAGCATTTACAAAATGAAAGTATCGTCGAACTTTCGTAAAATTAAGCCTATTTTCAGCAAAATAATCCAAAATAATATTTAAAAAGATTCGAGCTTCATTATCCTCCGTAAATATTGGTATAACTCTACTTATATAAATATCATCATGTGTTTTGCCGTGTAAGAACATTTTTATTTTATAAATATCGGGGGAATCCATCTTGAGTACCGAAGTAATATTGTCAATAAGATAAAGAACGTTCTCTTTTTCCTTTAAAGCGTGTTCCAATAAATATAAACTATGGGTTGTAAATATAACTTGTATCTTAAACTCTGATGAGTATTGCTTTAATAGTTGCATGAGTTGAATTTGTAAAGATGGATGCAAAGTAGCATCAAACTCATCAATCAATAAAATACTTTCTATATCTCGGTTACTCTGAATGCTTTTAAAATAATACTTTAATGAAATTATTGCAGTAATTAATATAAATAGATTATCTTCTCCCGCTGAGATTGTATTTGAATCAATCCCGCTATCATTACTTGAGAAATCAGTACGTGTTTTAATATCACCCATTTTTTGAGGGACCATTGAAGAAATTTTGATTCCTGTGAATTTTTCATACACACTAGCAATTTCATCTTGATATTCAATGGGTAAAGTTTTTTTCAGACCCTCAACAGCTTCATCATTCTGATATTCTCCAAAGGGAACAAGCCTTGACAATCCTAAATATATAATTGGACAGAAAGGTAATGAATCAGATGTACCTGGTTTATATCGTGGCTTAACAGCATATCTATTGGTAATCTTTGATGTATGCTTTCTAAAACTAAGCGGATCTCTGTGATAGTATTCGACATTAAACAAAATACCCTTATGCCCATTAGCTGGATCATTATATGTTTTATCCCCACGACTAAGGCTTTCTATTTTAGGATTAGTGATGCTATTGATTTTCTTAATAGTATCTAAGCAAGAACCATTATCTATCCAATCACAATTTTTCGTAGGCGCTTGAAAAGAGTTACTGATTATATGTAATAAAGAAGTCTTACAAGTTCCATTAGTACCAGAAATTATATTAATTTTATTTGAAAACTCGAAATCAAGGTTTTTAATTTTTCTATATTGAAAAACCGATATTTTTTTTACCATTACTAATCTCCTTTGCAAATTATGAAGCCTACCAATTTCGACAAAATGTAACTCACTTGCGTAAATTATACTACATAATAACCCATCCATTACAACTCAACTTGTAAATGAATTTTTGATTACGATGTACTTTTCATGTCTTTTCTCAATTGTTGGACTGCATTCAACAATTGAGGTATAAAATATTGATAGACCCTTCACATAATAGAAGGGCCTTGGTTTAGGTTTAGTGTTCGTATTGTATTTAAATCCTCTAATTAATTTTAATTATATATCACTATTCTTCAAATATAACCTTGCCGTAAGATTCAACACGGGTTCTTTTATTATGAAATAAATACTCTTTCTCTTTTCGAGTCTTTCTTGCTGAATATTGAAGAGTGTATGTTTTCCTAGAACAAGCTCCATATATTTTAGATATCTCTTCTTCGAAATCATAAGTTGTTATCCAATGATAATTATCTAAACTTATGATTTCATCAGCTAGAGACTTGTGGTCATCGTGGGTAAAAAAATTAGTATAAAGATTTTTCCCTTGTTTGTAATAGGGAGGATCAAAAAAAATAAATGTATTTTGAGTGTCCATTTTTTCTTTTATTATATTTCTAATAAATATTAAAGCATCATAATTGTACAGCAAAATAGCATGTCTCATTTTAGATATATCAGAAATTTTTTTAATAAGAGAGACCTTATTAAACCGGCAATCCAATTTATAGTCACCTGACTGATTATGCCCTCCAATGGGACCTCCTGTTATTATTCCTGAATTGTTAGTACGATTTAAAAAGAATGTTGCAAAGCCTAGCTTAAGCAAGTCTGATTCATCCTTCTTAGTATAGATTTCCTTCTGCTTGTACCATTCTTTCATATTAATTGGGGTTTCTAATATAAACTGAATAAAATCATTAGTGTTATTTAAAACTGAGTACCACATAGCATAAATAGCTATATCAAAATCATTTATGATAATATTGGTCACTTTATTTTTCAGAAGCAATTCTATAGCTATCCCTGCCCCTCCTGCGAAGGGCTCAATATAAGTTGCATTAGCTATATTGTTATACAGCAACAATTGTTCCACAAATTTTGTCATCTGAGATTTCCCACCAGGATATCGCAGTGGAGACAAAGTAGTTGGCATTAAATCACCCCAAGGCCTATATCTTTTACTACTAGATATGACTATTCAAATTTTCTATCATGTGCTTCACAAACAATCTCCATCTTCGTTCAATATCCCATAAAATATCTGGTGAAGGTAGATTATACTTCCCATGTGTAATTGAATTTAATTCATCGTGGTCCTTTTTCCCAAAAGCTACATTTATAGTTCTCTGATAATTTTGATTAATATTTTGCAAAGATTTATTACTTACACAATAATTCAATAAATCGGTCATAGACGGATCCTTCTCCGGTTTCTTCCATTCATTAAAAAGTCCATTTTTTATTAAATACTCTTGTAATGTACATTCCAAGAGAGTGCGAGTCAAATACGTTGCACTTAACGTATAGGTAGAAACTCTCAATCTATGTAATTCATAGAGAGATCTTTTAATCCCTGGATGTTGCCCATAATATATAATACCCTGAAACAAAAAAGAGATACTTTCAGGTTTTTGTTGCTTTAAGTTGTCTAAAGGATTTGGCTGTGATTCAGGACTTAAGTGCAATGTTAGTTGTTCTTCCTGATTATCAGGTTTTTCATTAGGTTGTCTGGCAGTTGGCTCTTCTAAGACAGTTCTACCTTCCGGCTTGACCAGCTCCTCTATGACTGGCCTGTCCTCTGGCTTGACTAGCTCCTCTACGACTGGTCTATCCTTCGGCTTGACCGGCTCCTCTACGACTGGTCTATCCTTCGGCTTGACTAGCTCCTCTACGACTGGTCTATCCTTCGGCTTGACTAGCTCCTCTACGACTGGTCTATCCTTCGGCTTGACCGGCTCCTCTATGACTGGTTCGTCCTCTGGCTTCACTGGATCCTCTAAATCTGATATTAAGCTTCGCCAATTTTCGTTTTTAATGAAATAGTTGTTATAGAAGCTTTCTCGGTCTTCTTTGTAGTAAACATCACTTACAGTAATCTTCTTACTTTTTATAAGTTTTAGAATATAATAGATCTTTTTTTCACTATCACTATTAACTAGTTTTATTTCAGGCAACTTTTTATCAATTATGACCCCTAAACGGGTTCTCAAATCAGGATCACTGAATATACGTTCCATTGTTGAAAGAGACCGTTCAACTTTGAGTATGTTATCTAAGAATTCAATCAAATAAATTTTATAGTCGTCATTCATAAATCTATTCTGTGCCTTATAATCCCAAGGAAGACGCCCAGCACCGTTGTTCTCCCCAGTATGCTTGTTTTGAATAGTTCTTTTCATTAAAGATTCTTCAGCAGGAATATCATATATAACACAATCAACAGTCGAGATAGGTGTATAGTTAAAATCTGCTTTTATTTTTTTTATACGGTTAATCAATCGACCTCTATTATCAATATCAAGAGGTAAGAGCTCAGGGGTATTCAGTAGTTTTATGCAAGTAACACGTCTATTACCATCCATTACTAGATATTTATTTGGTGCTCCATTTCCAACAATAATTATTCGCTCTGATATTTCAAAACCATATTCAGCAATTGATTTCATTAGATTAAAAAGTTTTTTTTCATTCTTGAACAGTATTTTTATTGCCGCAGCCTCATCTTCTTGAGATTCATCTCTTGGATTATCCTCATTTATGTAAAGATCGTCAATTTTAATAACCTTAGGCTTCAATACACTTTCCTCTCTTCCTAATAAAAATAGGCCCTAAGCCTTTTTCCTGTGTATTAAATAATACCATAAAAGTAGCGTTTAGATATTTTAATCTCCCAAACAGAGAAAGGTGCTATTTTGAATCTTTCCCTTAATTTCAACAATTTTCGATGCCCTCTTTTAAACAAAACATTCATAGCTTCTCACCCGTTTCCTAGCGAAAATTTCGCCCTACTTATGATACGGTTCCCCTCGATTAATCTTCACCGCCCGATAAATCTGCTCCACAAGAACCAATCGCATTAGCTGATGTGGCAAGGTCATCCTTCCGAAGCTCAGCTTCTGCTGGGCGCGGCGGAGGACTTCGTCAGAGAGACCATGACTGCCGCCAATGACGAAGACAACATGGCTTGTACCGTAGGTGCCGAGCTTGTCCAATTCCTCTGCGAGTTCTTCCGAGCTCCACAGTTTGCCGTCGATGGCGAGTACAATGACATGTGCTTCACTTTTCACATGAGCAAGGATGCGCTCTCCCTCCCGCCCCTTGACCTGTCGAACTTCCGCTTCGCTCAGTGTGTCAGGAGCCTTTTCATCGGCTACTTCGATCATTTGGAACTTGATGTATGGGCCCAGCCGTTTAGCGTATTCCTGAATGCCCATGACCAAATACTTCTCTTTTAACTTCCCCACACCTATAAGCTGAATAAACAAATTCCATACCCCTATCTATGTCGAATGATAATGTAAAATCGTATTTACGATCCCTAACTTAAAAACATACCTGTAACATAGTTATTTTAGCACCTGATGCGCCTCTTACCTATCTATTTCCTCTCCACTACGAGCCTATTCCCTGTTCAGGTCATAGCGGATTATCCATTACGCTCTTCACAATGAAATGCCTATCCGTTTCGTATTCATCAAGACTCTGCATTAGCATCTGTCGATATTCTCTGATTTGTTCCGCTGTCGCTGACTCCCGTAATGATTCAAACAATGCCGTACATTTCTTGAAATTACGATCGTTACCCGACTGATCGGCTAGTTGCATCGCCTGCACAGTAAGTCCCACTGCATCCTGTAATCTGCCGCACTTCCGATAGTACAAAGCCAAGTGATAGCAGTAGCTATAATAGTAAGATATGTTCTCTGCGTCTTCATAACTCCCGAATTCATCAATCTGCTCTGCAAACGTATGTAAAATATCTCCTACATCCAAATGATACATAAGCGCTGCCTGTAATACGGTATTCAGTCCCGGTAATATTTCCTCTAGATTATCCTGCAAAAAGCCTACGTATTCCTCGACCAGCTCTATATTTCCAGACAAAATATCTACTGCATATAAATTAGTTTTGGCTAAAAACCTGAACTCCTCGACAACCTGAATGTCTTCTTCCTTTAGATCCTCCATCCACCCCAGCTCAGCATACTTATAGATACACTCCCTTGCCTGCTCATATGTACCCT
Source organism: Paenibacillus sp. OT2-17 (assembly GCF_009827695.1). Lineage (NCBI taxonomy): Bacteria > Bacillati > Bacillota > Bacilli > Caryophanales > Paenibacillaceae > Paenibacillus > Paenibacillus sp. OT2-17. Next base: position 178,826 of record NZ_WUDQ01000001.1, read on the forward strand.
GGTTCTGGTGAGCCATTCCACACATCAGGTGACTGAGCCCAAAATAATATACCAATGGACGTTCTAAATTGACATGCGGAATGGGTAATTTCATTGCTTTATGATACTGCCGTTCTTCGTAAATGCGTTGCACATGGCTGTATAAAATGCCAGATGTAGTCTCGACCTGAGCCCAGTTTCCGAAGGAATAAGCCATTTTTAACAATTGTACGATCACATCTGGTTTGAGTGATTTTAGAATGTCCTCCTGCAAAAATATTACCTCCTCTAGTATCCTCATTATCGATTTAGAGTTGCTAACCACTCGTGAGGAGTGACTAAACAAATTAATTATACTACTTAAAATGAGTAATATAAACCATTTTTACTATATATTTTGACCTGACTTTTACACTTCATCTTCCATAAGCTTGTTATGAGGTGGTTATATGACAGAATTACGCAAGCAAATGGGTACAAGAATCCGGGCTATTCGAAATGCAAAGGGACTTACACAGCAAAAACTGGCTGACATCGCAAGCTTGGACTATCGATATATTGGTGCATTAGAGCGTGGCGAAAGAAACTTTTCGATTGATACCTTGGAGAAAGTGTTAACCGCCTTAAACGTGTCTATCAGTGAATTAATGTTTTCCAAAGAACATATGACTGAAGACGAAACGATTCGGCAAGAGGCAGTAGATGAGTTTGTTGCGTTGACCAGCAGATTGAATGAGGAGCAAATCGGCATTCTCAGACGAGTTAGTAAAGAAGTTTCACGTGCGTTCAAGTAAGTCATGCCATCCTATAAAGGCCTTAAATAAAACCAAAAAAGAGCACCGCACAGGTGCCCTCCAAACGTTTTATAAAAGATACTCAAGCGTACAACATAAAAAAGCTCACTTCATGTCCCAATTGCTTCAAATAATTATAAATCTGCGAACGATGATGGAACACATGGGTCACGGTCTCAATCTGCCATTGAACCTGTAAATGTCCGTGCTCCATATAGAAAGCCTTCGTCGAACGGTTCAGATAATCGTCTTCGCTAAGCGAAAGAATGTAAGCTTTATAAGCCTCAAAATTCTGCCTGAAAGTCGCAGCCAAGCGCTCGGGATCTTCCACCCCGGACAGGCTGTTTTCAATGCTTCCCACTTCACCCTCAGACTTCTCCTGCATTATCGCAAGATCCGAAGCAGGAATAAGCACAAAGTGATGCACTAACTCCAGCAGCGAACGGAAATTACCCTGTGGGCGAAAGCTCCAATCCTCTGGACGTATTTTACGAATCAAGGCTTCCCCCGTTCGTACTCCGGTCTCTAGCTCATTCAGCAGATGATCGCGAACTTGCAGCGTTCCACTCATATTCACATCTCTCCTTTGCCATTCTTATTCATATTTTGAGTATAGCCGAAGCCTCTGGGCGTGTATTGTAAAAATCGGACAACTTCCGTAAATCCTTAGCCGCAGTAAGCGGAGAATCTCCATAAAACCTGCGGAAATCGCGGATTAAATGCGCCTGGTCGAAAAAGCTGTGCTTCAATGCCAACTCCGTCCAATCCAGATCCCCGCCGCTTTGAATACTGTGTAGAACGCTCTGGAAGCGGACGACCTCACTGAACTTTTTGGGGCTGATTCCGATCCATTGCCCAAACTTGCGGTTAAGCTGTCTTTCACTGATCGCCTCACGCTCCGCAAGCTCCTTAACCCCCACACTCCCAGCGCTCACAAAGATGCGATGCAGCAAGTTTTTCATCAGGTCACAATCGTTCGTGCGTTGGCGCAGCAGAAGCTGGTTAAGATACTCATCCATTATGCGCACCCGTTCATTGAAATTCTGCGCTTCCATAATGCGCTCACCTATCACAGCGATGCTTTCGGGCCAGAGATCTTCCAAGCGATAATTACCACCTGTAAACAAATGAGTCGGCATACCGTGAAAATAGTGTGCCCCACCGGGAAAAAATCGCACCGCAAAAATGCGTGTCTCGGACCCTGCTTGTCTGGCAGACACAAACGGTTGCGTAAATGTCCCACAGTACGAGAGTTCCTGACGCTTACTCACCGGGTCGTATTCAAATAGAATATCCGTACAGCCGTCAGGTAATACCCGCTCCATGGTTTCTTCATGCGGCAAGCTTAACAAAGCGGTGTCTTCGCACGAAGCTGCTAGATTCTCTTCTACCACCCTATTAGCCGGACCGGACTCCCAATAACAGGCCACGTAAGCTTTTAGCACAGCAGACGGCTTTTGTTCGATATAATACGTGGAGAGATCACTTCCATTGACTTGAAGCGGACGAAATAGTGAATGCAGCAAAGGGTCCATCCATCGTTCACTCCTGTCTCAGTACGTGGTGGGAATAAATATAGCTCTATGTATGGGGTATTTTTGCAATAAATCCTGGTATACAAAAAGGACGTTTCTGCCCGAAACGCCCGTGCTTGTTTTTTAGACGACCAAAAACTCTGCTTTGTTCTCACATTCCTTGCACTTCACTGGAGGGTCCCAATCCGAAAATTTCGTTTCCTTAAGATCGACGACATCCGGTGCATCCTCGTATTCATCGACGAACATATCAATTGCCAGTTCCACATGCTCTTTACATACCACGTACATTCCAGTTGCATCCCTTTCCGTTTGAAGCTCTTCCTGTTGTAGGTGTGTCAAAACTGCCTTCTTTTGTTCTACCACACTTGACGGGGAAAGGAAAGGGCTTGCTTTTTACCCCAAACGTCTGGTTGTAAAAATAAGAAAATTAGTGACATTCAAGTCCTCGTGAAAATGAGGATATTTCTCCAACATTTCGGCAGACGGCTTGGGTTCGATCATCCCATCCAACAACAGTCCCGCCTCAACAATGGTCTGTACATAGCTGCCCAGCGTACGGTGAAAATACAAAAGCTTTTCCTCCTGATCATAAGGAATCGCTTGCTCCAGAGGGCCTTCGTTGAAATATTGATCCACTTTCCAATACAGCTTTTTCCCTGTCTCATCCTTCACCCAACCACTCTGCGGTGTCTGAAAGCACGGATGCAGAATAGAAAAAATAAAGCGGCCCCCTGGAACTAATAACCGCCGCATTTCGGCAATCGCCTGCTCATAATGGGCCAAGTCCTGTATGACCATATTGGACACGATCAGATCAAAGCTCTGGTCCCCGAACATCTCCAGCTTTTCCAGATTGCCGTGGTGATATGTAATTCCCAACGCTGACGGCGTCCGCTCTTTGGCTAGCCTCAGCATCTCTGTCGAGTAATCGACAGCCTCTACCAACGCACCCGCCCTGGCCATTTTACGGCTTAGATAGCCTTCGCCACAGCCGGCATCCAGCACTTTTTTGCCCCCGAGAGGTCCCATACAGGCTTGTAATGCCGGATTCAGCAGTACTTCGCGAGATCGATCTCCTTCCTCCGTGTACTTGGCAGTAAAGTTTTCTGCATGCATATTCCAGCGTCGAATGGCCTCTTCCGTGTCCCACTTATTCATATTCATCTCCTTCTTTCTTTTGTATTTACAAATCCGATGCTATACTACAATCCACGTAGGGCCATAGATTCTACACTCATTTCTGTATTTTTTCAATAATAACGCTTACAAAATTAAAATATCTAATTAACACATGATTTTTACATGAATTATACAGGTATTCCATATTCAAATAGTGTGGTAGTGTTTTATTAGAAAGCGCTTTCAAAAATAACTTTGTAAAGGGGCCTGTTATGTTAAAACGAAGACCCGTTTCATTGCTGTCGTTGACGCTTGCCATTACCCTGTTGTTATCTACGTTCGCATCCGTTGCCGCTGCTGCCGAATCTGACGGACAAGCACCACAAGCTGCGGCTGTGAGCAGCATGCAATCGTATGTAGAAGCCATGCAGCCTGGATGGAATTTAGGAAATTCTCTGGATGCTGTCGGCGCGGATGAAACAGCCTGGGGCAATCCGCGCATTACCCAGGCGTTGATCCAGCAAATTGCCGCCCAAGGGTACAAAAGCATACGCATCCCGGTCACCTGGGATAAACACATTGGAGCAGCACCGAACTATACCGTTGAGTCTGCCTACATGAACCGTGTGGAAGAGGTTGTTCGCTGGGCACTGGATGCTAATCTGTACGTCATGATCAATGTCCATCATGATTCATGGACGTGGGTAAGCAATATGGAGCCCAAACATGATGAGGTGCTGGCTCGCTATAACGCATTATGGACACAAATTGCCCAGCGCTTTAAAGACCAGCCTAACAAGCTGATGTTCGAAAGTATTAACGAGCCCCGTTTCTCTGAAGGGGGGACAACGGATGAAGCGAAAATGAATCAGATGCTCCAAGAACTGAATGTATCCTTCCACAAAATCGTCCGCGCCTCTGGCGGTAAGAATGCCACTCGTCCCCTTGTTCTGCCTGGCTTGGACACCTCACCTGCTCAGGCCAAAATCAACGAGCTGTACAACACGATAACCAAGCTGAATGATCCCAATCTGATTGCCACCGTCCACTATTATGGTTATTGGCCTTTCAGTGTAAATATTGCGGGCCATACTACTTTTGATAAAGATACTAAAAACGATATCATCCAAACCTTTGATAACGTCTATAACACCTTTGTAGCCAAAGGTATTCCGGTTATTGTAGGTGAATTCGGTCTACTCGGCTTCGATAAAAATACAGGCGTTATTGAACAAGGCGAAAAGCTGAAATTCTTCGAGTATTTAACCTATTACATGAAAGAGAAGAAAATAACAGGCATACTCTGGGATAACGGCCAGCATTTTAACCGCACAACGTACAAATGGTCTGATCCTGAGCTCTTTAATGTTATTAAAGCCAGTCTAAAAGGGCGTTCCTCCAATGCAGCCAGTGACCTCATTCACTTGAAGAAGGGCACTCCTGCTCAGGATGCCAAGGTCACCTTAAACCTGAATGGCAATCAGCTGAAAACACTCAGTGTCAACAACAGGCAACTGACACAGGGCACCGACTATACGCTGAGCGGAGATACATTAACCTTAAAAGCCAGCTTGCTCACCAGCCTGACCACTTCCGGTAAATATGGGGAGAATGCCGTCATTACCGCTAAGTTTAACAAGGGGGCAGACTGGAACTTCAAAGTAGTCGTGTATGATACCCCAAAATTAAGCGCTGTCGAAGGGACTACACAAGCCTTTACCATTCCAACAGAATTCCACGGTAGCCAGCTCGCCACGATGGAAGCCGTTTATACCAATGGTGGCAATGCCGGTCCACAGGATTGGACGCCTTATAAAGAGTTTGGCAATACTTTTGCTCCTGCCTATGATGCCAATGGCATCAAGCTGCTACCTGAATTTTTTAATAGTGTAAAAGATGGTGAAGTCACGCTGAAGTTCCATTTTTGGAGCGGCGATGTGGTGACATACAAAATCACCAAGAGCGGAACCCGTGTAACGGGAACGACATCCTAATCTAAGGCTCAGCAGAAGATCGAAAAAGGCGTTCCCGGAAATGAGCCGGTGAACGCCTTTTTTTATAGTTAAGCCTATAAGTTACCTTAGCCTTCCGGCTTATCTGTTAATTTTAACATCACCGTTTCTTCCTTGCCTGCCCGGTAAAAAGTAACTTTCAGCTCATCGCCAATCTTCTTGTTATCGTACAAGTAGCGACGTAAATCAAGGGTAGAGTTAATCGGTTCGCTATCAAACGCTGTAATGACATCGTTCAGCTTCAAGCCACCCTCCTTGGCAGGACCATGGGCCTCCAGAACGACTGCCCCATTTTTCACGCTGTCCGGCAACTTGAGCTCCTTGCGCTGAGTTTCATCCAGCGGTGCATATTCATTGTTGAGGTCCACCGTGTATACCCCCAGATAAGGGCGGGTGATCTTGCCGTCCTCAACCAGTTCATTCACCGTCTTCATTACCTCATTGGCGGGAATGGCAAAACCAAGTCCCTCAACACCAGTATCAGCGATTTTCATCGTATTGATGCCGATCACACGTCCGTCCAGATCGACCAGCGCTCCGCCGCTGTTTCCCTCATTAATCGCCGCATCAGTCTGGATCACATGCTGCTCCCAGTCATATACGCCATCCTGGTTAATGGAAATCGGAATGATGCGATTCGTATAACTCACAATACCGGAGGTAAGCGTGTCTCCCAGGCCAAGCGGATTGCCAATAGCAATGACCGTCTCACCCAGACGAAGTTTACTGGAGTCGCCGATATCCGCTACCGTGCTAATGCCTTTATCGTCAACTGCGAGTACAGCGATATCACTAATGCGATCCTTTCCGATCAGCTTTGCCTCTTTTCTGACGCCGTCTACCGTTACAATATCCAGATCATCTGATCCTTCGACCACATGGTTATTTGTCATAATGAAGGCTTTGCCTGAACTCACTCGGAAAATGACACCCGATCCAAGCGCGGATTGTTCCGTGCTTTTACCATCTTCCTCTTTCAGATTCACGATGCTGACGACGGCTGGGCGCACCTTGGCTGCCGCCTGCACAATCCGATCATACGGATCACCCGCTGCTTGCCGCAAGGGATAGTGACTGGCTCCCGTTACCGCCGTAGTGGAGGGCAGGCCTGTAATAAAGCTGAACAGAAGCACAGCAACCACTGCACTGACTGCACCGCTAATGACAGCAGCTTGCACCGGACTTACTCCACGCTTCCTGTGTGGCCAACGTCCACGTCCTCCACGGCGCGCCTTAAATGCCATTTTTTTAGCCGCACGTGTGGATACCTTTGTTGAATAAAAATCGTCCTCAAACAAGCCCATGCTAATCCTCTCCCCTTCGTTGTCATGCACCGACACTCACTAAAAAATTAGGGCTATTCGGGCTTGCGCCAACCTATGCTACAGAGAACCTGCTCCGTTGAACATCTCAAATGGATTGAATATCCCTTATCATCGGAATCCAGCAACCAATCGTTCCGGCCTACTTATTAATCACCACAAATGGTGCCTTCCTAAGCAACCGAATCTCATAAATTAGCATACACGCCGAATCTGACCCCGAATAGAGGAAAAAAGAGGAATGATTTCCAAACCAATGGACTACAATAGTAACAAGTCTTCTATTCTATTACAAAATGATCGTCTCATAGAGACGTTCTGGCCTGTTCCCGTCCGCTTAAAGCTGCCTATACTTTCGATGAGAGCCTTCCTTCAGAAAGCTTTCCGTTGTTAGCTTTATTGTATCACAGCACCCAACAAAACCACAGGCAGAACCAAGCTCATTGTACGCCATTTCTAAAATATTTTTACAGGAGGAATATATGATGAATTCACATCGTTCGGCTATGGATGAAGTTCGCATGGCTGCCAAGCTTGCGGATTTGAAAGACGAGCATTACCGCAATACACTGGCGCTAAGTACATTGATTGAACTACTGGTGGACAAAGGCGTAGTGACCCGTGAAGAGGTAGAACGCAAAGCCGCCGAGCTGGACAGCTTTATGGCTCACTTACCTTATCCCAAGGTGTAGGACGATCATAGTACGTATCGCACAATCGAAATTCACTGTCCTTGTAAAAACAGCCGCGGTCTTCCATCGCCCCACGTACAGTCAACTTCGCAAGTTCCATCATATTGTGGTCGCGGCTCAAATGTGCCAAATACGTTCGCTTCGTACGTCCTGTCAATAGCTCGCTAAGAATCGCGCCCGCCATCTCATTGGATAAATGACCGATATCACTGAGAATACGGCGCTTGATGTTCCACGGATAACGACCCATACGCAGCATTTCCACATCATGATTAGACTCCAGCACCAATACATCCGCGTCTGATATCGCCTGTTTCACTTTGTCGCTGACATAGCCAAGATCGGTCGCTACACTGAGCTTCTCTGCCCCATCATAAAAGCTATATCCTACAGGCTCAGCCGCATCATGGGATATGCCAAAAGACTCCACGCGTAATGACTCAAATTCCCGCGTTGCGCCTGTCTCCAATATTCTGCGGTTATCGTCTGCAATTTGCCCAACAGCATTGCTGATGGCAAACCATGTCTTCTCGTTAGCATATATAGGTAAATTATATTTACGCGCCATGGCGCCTAGTCCTTTAACATGATCGGAATGCTCATGCGTGACCAAAATACCATCCAACTCTTCTCCGCTCAGATCGCGTTCTTTCAGCAATTCGTCAATACGCTTCGCGCTGAGACCTGCGTCGATGAGCAATGTCGTGTCTTCGTTCCGCACAACGGTAGCGTTGCCGGTCGAACCGCTCGACAGCACGGTAAATGAAATCCCCATATCTGTTCAAGACCCTTCTGTATGTTCTGTCTTTGGACTAATGACATCTCCGTTCATCTGCACATAGTACACACCTTTCCCGTTATCCATCATAAACCGCCACACGGGGGCAGCCACCTGGCTATCGGAGTTAAAGGTCTGTCCGTAATAACCGAGCCGGATATCCTTCACAATCGAGTCGCGTGGCAAATAGCCATCAATCAGCCTTGCCAGTGCTTTGGACGCAGGCAGCATTTTCTTTGCCTCATCCGAAGGCTGGAGATCGACCTTAATTTTGCGATACCCTGTAATCTTCTGATTGCTGTAAAACAGAGCCAGCTTCACATTAAATAGCGGCCACTTGCCCTGAACCAGCGGATGAAGTACAAAAGCATCTGCTTGTCCGGATGCCAACTCCTCCTGAACATCCAGCGGATCATACTGGAAGTTATCGATATCCTTGATTTGTGGCTCCAATGCCTCAACTAACGCGTCATGGGTGAATACCAGTTTGCTGTCCACCGGCTTCACCAGCTGCACACGATCATCCTTTTCTCCACTATGAACGTATGTGTAAGAAAGTTTAGGCAGCTGCGGGGTATCCCCGGGAATCGGAGCCAGCACCTGAATGCTTTTCTCTTCCATTAAACGCTGCGTATTTTCATCCAATGAAGTAAAATCCAAATTCGGCCCTACCGTTTCCTGCGCGTCATGCCACAGTTGATAACTCAATACCACATTGAGCAGCAAAAATGTACAGATCAGTACGTTTTTGGCGCGGCTCCAATCCATTCCCGTTCCCCCTTCCTGTCACCTCTTTGTCTCCTGGTCTGGCTGTGTTTGTGTTGTATTCGATGCTGTCGTTACAGGGACAGCATGAATCTCAGCAACAGAACCGTCACTGAGCGTAACGCGCCACTCAGGAGAAAGCTTCAATCCATCATTAATCAGCTCCGGCTGATATACGGGAGTCAGATCTCGAATCGTCTTCCCTTTGCCTACAGTCTCCAGTTGCTTCTTCAAGGGCTCGCCACCCGGCAGCATAACCTTCTTCGAGGATTGCTCTCCTCCCTTGAGATACAGTAGCGAACGTTCATAGACAGAAGCCGTTTCTTGCTGGATTTGCAGCGAAATTGTACCAAAGCGGAACGATGGTGTGTCCAGCACCGGATAAGCACCATAATACTGCTGAAACAACACAGTCGTTCGATTTTCATCGCTGCTTCTTAATTTCATTTGGTACGAAGCATCCCAACCGCCATGCTGATTCACAAAATCAACTGCGGCCAGCACATCCCTAATTGGACTGCTTCCACTTGCCCCTGGCGCACTGGGATCGGTATAGCTCATCCATCGTTGCTCCTGCTTGATTTGCAGACTACGCTTGCTGTCCGTGTAAATTTGTGAGCCGTCCTTCTCCTGAATATTGCGCGTAATCCCCGGATCGAAGAACAAGTTCCGCTGCATTTGCTCTGTCGTAAACAACCCGGCATACACCACAGGCTGCACCGTTTCCAGGTCATTCACGGGAATGTAGTACTGATTATCCACCAGCTCGTACAACGGGGCATTTTTACCGAAATTCACATGCTGCCGAATGTCCTCTACCGTCATGTCGAACTGGTTCGCCTCATACACCACATCGCCTCTAGCACTGAAAAAGAGCGCATGCGGCTTGGCATTCTTTTCGTCTATATAAATCCAAATGCGGTTAATCGTCTCTCCCTGAAACACCGAATCCGGCGTCAGACGCATGACCCGCTCCAATAATGAAACCGGGACCCCGCCTGAAAAAGATAATTCAATGCCCTCATTTTCGCTGCGAATCTGCGCCCAGTCTGCCGATTGGATACTTCGACGTTGAAAGTTGTTAAAGCTCCGGCTTTCCAGCCGTGTATAAATTAAATCGTAAAAAGTAACACCCGGATAAAAAACGGTATGCTTCTTCTCACCTTGGTGAATGAGCATTTTATCAGGAAACACAAGGTTCTCAATCTTTTTCTCCTGCCCCATGCTTTCGGTTTTGACATAGTTCGTTTCTGAAGTGAGTACAGAATCACTGCCTGGAAGGCGGTAAATCAAAAAATAAGTCTGTACCAGGCTGGAAGCAACCAGCAAAATAAGCGTCCAGGACTTCAAACGTTCCTTCACTGTGCTTCCCTCCCTTCACTCGACATGGGTAGCGTAAAGGTCGTGCAGGTTCCCTGACCGTATTCCGACTCCAGAAAAATCTGGCCCCCATGCGCCTTTACAATTTCCCGGGCAATCGACAGCCCCAGTCCCGTGCCACCCATATTGCGCGATCTCGCCTTGTCTACACGATAAAACCGTTCAAAAATCCGGTCCAGATCTTTTTTGGGAATACCAATTCCGGTGTCTTGTACCGAAATGGACAGCATTCCCTCACTGTTGCGGCGAGCTTCAATCCGAATACTCCCGCCATCTGGCGTATATTTCAACGCATTGGACATCAGGTTATCCAGCACCTGCTCAATTTGGTCCCGGTCGATCACGACTTTACCGATTCCCTGCTCTACGAACATCCCTGAGCGAATGTGCTTTTGCTTCATTTGAAAAGAAAACCGATCTGCGACCTCGTCCAGCATCTCCATCACATCTGCAGGCTGCATCCGCAAAGGTGCCTCATTGGAATCGAGCCGTGACAGATGCAGCAAATCCGTAACCAACCGGATCATACGCTCTGTCTCGTTGCGGATCACGCCCACGAAACGCTCCGCGAGCTGCGGTTCAGCCATCGCGCCGTCATCCAGCGCCTCAGCATAGCTGCGGATGGTCGTCAACGGAGTGCGCAGCTCATGTGATACATTCGCTACGAATTCCCGCCGTGTCGTCTCCATCTCCTCCTGCTCCGTCACGTCCTGGAGCACGGCAATCGTTCCCGTAATGCCAAATTCCCGCCGATGAATCGGCGTGAATGTCACACGGATGACGATGGGTTCATCCTGACCGGCTGGCTCCAGCTGCAAGAGCGTGGAGGCCGAAGAGCCGCTATACAGGGCCTCGGTTTCCTCCGGGTCGATCCCCAGCAGTACCGCGATATGCCTGCCGGTCATTTCGTTCTCGTTTACGCCCAGCATGGCGCTGGCCCGACGGTTGACCAGAATGACCCGGCCATTGTCATCAGTAGCGACCACACCGTCGCTCATATTGGTCAAGATGGAGGAGAGCTTCTCCTTCTCCTCTTCATTTTGGGACAGCGCCTCACGCAGACGGCCTGTCATATAGTTAAAGGCCACGCTGAGCCTGCCGATCTCGTCATCACCAAATACAGGCATCTGCTGGTCGAATTTGCCCTCGGCAACCTCCGTTGCATGACGTGTCATCACCTTAATCGGGTGCGTAATCGTGTGGGCCAATACCACGCCCAGCACAGCCGTCAACGCGAGCGCAATGAGCATACCTGAGAGAAACACATTGTTAATGCGTTTCATCGTATCGTAGAGCTCGGTCATCGAAGCGGCGATGTACACCGCACCGACAATCTTGCCTTGGCTGATAACAGGTTTGGCGACGACCTTCTTGCGGACATTATCCTCGTCCACCATGTATTCCTCGTTATCACGGATACCTTGGAGTGCGCGGCTGACCACTGTCTGCGTATTTTTGCGTCCGACATAATCGGCGTGTGAACCCTGAGAAGTAATTAATACTTTGCCGCTGGCATCCAGCACCTGAATTTCCGCGCCGCTGAAATCAAACAAATTATTCACGCGTGCACGCAGGCTTTCCACGCTGTCTTCTTCCATTTTGCCGTCACTGCCACTCAGATCCTGCTCCGCCAGCACGGACAGCATCTCCGCCCGTGCTTGCAAATCCTGCGTAAAATTACTCGTGAGAGAGTTCTTCATCGAGCTGACAAAGTAGACCCCAATCAGCTGCATGGCCACCAAGATAAGCAGCACATAGATAATAATCAGCTTTGCATGAATGGTACGAAAGAAAGACAGCCATCTCATGCCCGCAGGCCACCTTTGCCCCCGCTCACGATATATCCAAGGCCACGGCGTGTCAGGATGGTCTCCGGCTTGCTCGGGTTCTCCTCAATCTTCTCGCGCAACCTCCGAATGGTCACATCCACTGTCCGCACATCCCCGTAGTATTCGAAGCCCCACACCGCCTGGAGTAAATGCTCCCGCGTCATGACTTTTCCGGCATTCTTCGCCATGTAGTGCAATAGCTCATACTCACGGTGCGTCAGGTCAAGCGGTGTTCCGTTTTTGTAAGCTGTATACATATCCGTATCAAAAAAGAGGTCGCCCACGCGCAGCCCCTGCTTATCCTCCTGCGGCCGGCTTTCCGAAGCGCTTGCCCCGCCGCGTTGCTGTCTGCGCATCTGTGCCTTCACCCGTGCCAGCAATTCCCGTGTGCTGAACGGCTTTGTCACATAATCGTCCGCGCCCAGCTCCAACCCCAGCACTTTGTCGATTTCGCCGTCCTTAGCGGTCAGCATAATAATCGGCGTCTGGAGCTGATGCCCGCGCACCTCGCGGCATACATCCATGCCGTCCATGCCTGGCAGCATCAGATCCAGCAGAATCAGGTCAGGCTGCTGCTTGACCGCGATATCCACCGCGCTGATTCCATCGAAGGCGCAAATCACCTGGTAGCCCTCTTTTTCCAAATTAAATTTTAAAATATCAGCGATTGGCTGTTCATCATCCACTACCAGAATCGTTCCCTGCATATAGCGTTCACCTCTCTTCACGGATCATAATTTATAATTAACTTACGTTTGTCAGTACCTATAAGATGTTTATTCTATTCTATCATACCCGTGAGCCATTCCATTACTTCTCTAGACCCTTTTCTTTACGCAGAAAAAAACCATGCCTGCACCTAATGTTAAGCATGCAGAAAAACATGGCCTTTCCCTTTGATTCTGATAAATCATGTAACTCTCGATATAAACATCCAATCTATCTTAAATACGTCATTGGATTGCGTGGCGTATTATCTTTACGAATTTCAAAATGCAGATGCGTTCCGGTCGAGCGTCCTGTGTTCCCCATGACTCCAATCGATTCGCCTTGCTGAACCACCTGTCCTACATGAACGCCAATGCTGCTCAAATGCCCGTACACGGTTTGGTAGCCGTTGCCATGATCGATCATAATAACATTGCCGTATCCATTCTGCTGACCTGCAAATGATACCACGCCTTCATCTGATGCGTGAATGTCAGCACTACCGACCAAGTCCACACCCTCATGCATACGTCCCCAACGTGCGCCAAAGCTACTCGACATCGATGCGCCGGACACCGGCCAAGCGAACTGTCCTGAGCCTTCTCCCACGACCTTCGTTCCTCTAAGAACCACCTCAGTAACAGACGGCTGCAGCACCTTTTGACCGAGCCATTCCTCTTGCACGACCTCGCCGTTCTCCTTGGTCAAACGATAGTCCATCTCTTTAAGACCTGCTTGTCCCGGTCTGACTACTTTGGTAACTCCTGCCTTCAGTTCATCGCTCTGGCGAATCTCAACCTCAGGCTCGATGGCAATCTGTTCGACGACCTTCTCTACTGTTCGGACCGTAACCGGAGCCTTTGGAGCAGTAAGCTTCAATTCGTCCCCAATTTGCAAATACAGCTCACGCGAGCCGGGATTGTTCTGCTTAATCTCCCAAGCGGTCATATTAAATTTAGTTGCAATCGACGACAAAGAATCGCCTTCTTGCACTGTATACGTGATAGGAGCCTCACGCCCCTCAGTCAACACTTTGACTGCTTCAGCCTCCGTCAGCACCTTGTTCGGGTCTGCTTTCACAGGCTCGTACGCGATTTTCTCACGGATACCGGCAGACTCCAGCCATGCTTTAGGGGTTTTAGTACTAGCACTCGCATGGCTGCTGCCCACGGATGTTTTGCGAACCAGCCCCTTGATGCCTGTAGATGTACCCTCACCCACAGGTGTGTACTTCTTCTGTACTTGTTTTAAAGCCGCTTGTGCAGTCGCTTTGTCCTTTACAATGCCAACCGTCTGACCGTTGACCTTCACTTCTACTCCTTTGGCATACGCTGTCAGCATACCGTCCAGCTTCTTCAGCGTGGCCGCGCTGTCGATATCCGCTTTATATGCCTTCTCAATGCCTGTCGTTACCGCGCTCGTATTGAGCACCATATCGACGCCGGGATACTTGTCCTTATATTGTTTGCTCTTCGTTGCGTACAGCTGTTTAAGTTGTTGCTCATTCAAGATATTCCCGACCTCGACGCCTTTTACATACACTTTATAATAAGGAACTGTGTTAGCCCCGACATACTGATTACTCGCAAAAATAAGACTGCCTGCAATCACCACACCGCCTGCCGTCCAGCTCAACCACTTTCTCCGACCGCTCCACCACTTTGCTATTTTCCCCGCTTCCACAGCAGGCTTGTCTGCAACGTTTGAGTCTGCATTCCTGCTGTCTGGTGAATCCTGCTCCCTCAAAACCTTCATGACTCTCTCCTTTTCAGCATATCTTATCTCTATATAAATGCGTTCGTTATTGGTCTTTCACATTATGAACCTAGCCTGTATTCACAAGCATCTATGATATTAGTCGCTATCTACCATTGCATAGTTGCGTAAAAGGTTTCAAAAATTTAACCTTTTCACAACACTGTTTACTTTAACATAGCCTTTACAAAGAATTCAACTACACTCCAATTCCTTCCTGACACGCAAAAAAATCCGCGCATGGCGCGGATTCTACAGTCCTATTTTGAGCATAAACATTTCCCATGAATTCATCGTTTATTATTCAAGATTTTGCAAAATACTCATTTAAGCAAATCCATCAACTTGTTATATTCCTCTTTGGTCAAATACTTCGCAAGCACCTGCTGAATATCCTGAAGCTCCTGCTCGGTGAGACCGCCTTCCATCGCAGCTGATATTTTCTGCATCTCCTCCGGCGGTAGCTTGTTCATCAGAATCGCAAAAATTTCCTGCTTCTGTGCAGCCGGTAAGTTGTTCTTCTTCTCCGTCAAATGGTCGGGCGTAATCACTAAATCATGGCCTTCAATACTCGTTTCGGGTGTAGCTGTACCTTCTGCCTGCTTCCGTGACTCGTTGCCTGATGTTCCGGCCGACGTGGCCCCCTCCTGAGATACCTTGCCATTGGCTACGCCACCAGCCTCACTCCCGCTTTCTTCTAAGCCCTGTCCCATGACAGGCAACGCATCATCAGGCGGTGTTACACTTCCCGAGCCACTTCCTGTCGTCTTGTTCTTCCCCGTGTCTGTGCTTTGGTCCGTACCCGCGCTGCCTTTTAGCCAACCCAATCCCCATATGGGCTGATGATCAAGCTGAATGTTAAACTGCCGCAGCAGCGATTGAACATAAGCATTAACGACTACACCTGTCACTGCCAGCGTTAGTGCGCTAACCAACACCACCGTCATTCCTTTTTTGAGCAGCCATCCAAGCCACCTCATATCCCGTTACCTCCTTATACGCATCCTGCCATGTGTGTATCATCATGAAGTGCATATAGATCAGTATTGACGAGATATGACGATTTTTAACCCATGGAATATGTAAAACTAGCACAATTCAATAGGAGATGCCACATTCTGATTGAATCAGCGCGTACGACGCACCCAGAAACGGAAAATGTCACTGCGGACATAATCCAGAGAATACAGCACCTGCCTGTTCATTTCATCATAGTGAAGCTGCTTCAATAGTAATACCGTAGCCTGCGGATGCTTCAGCAGACGTGTCATATGTGCGTCGTCATAGTTGGGAACGGTAAGCTCGGAATATGCTCCGACGATTCGCACCCCCGCCTTGAACTCAAGACTCTGAAAAAGCGAGCCTGAAAAAGAGTCATCTTCCAGAATGGGTCCGGCTAATTTCTCTGGCATCCAGTTTATAGAGTGGGCTACAGCCTCTCCGTTGGCAGTGCGTGTACGCTCTAGAGCAATCATGGGCTCATTCTCGGAAAGTCTCATCTGTTCGGCAATATCAGGAGGACAAACCGAAATTCTCTGAATGGATTCCAGCTGCTCGTCTTCCCGTAGCCCTGCCGAACGAATCATGTCCCCGATGCTATACAGGCGATCCAGTGAGCTTGGAATACTCGGCAGCGGGCAAGTAGCAAACGTGCCACTCCCGTGTTTTACAAGCAGCTTACCTTCCGATTCCAGTTGGCGGATAGCTCCCCGTAGCGTCGTACGTGAGACACGAAACGATTGGGAAAGTGCAGTTTCCGACGGCAGCCGATCCCCCGGACCCATTTGATTAACCTTCATATATTCTTCTATAAGCTGCTTTATGTTCTCTTGTTTTGTTGACACCGTCCGAAGCCCAGCCTTTCTATTGTGTTAAGCCATATAAATCGGATTCGTAAAAGCAATCATCATCACGCAGTCTTCCATGCAGCCGTAAAGCTCGGCTCTTATCCAGCCCTTTCCTAGCGGATCTTGCAATGACAGCGTATATTCTCCTGTTTGAGCAGGGATCTGAATCTCGGAGCATATTCCATGACTACTTGTCAGCAGAAGACGAAGATTCTGAGGCTTGAGGTTATAATGGGATGCTCTTGCTTCCACATCCAATTGAACCGTCACCGATAGTGAATCCTCTACAGTCAGCTCTATACATTCGCCGATGTGATAACGATTTTCTCTGCCCTTAATCTGTGCCCACATCGTCAGTAACGGTCCCATCGTAACTGACACTGAACCGTGGCGAATCGCCTCAACTGCCCGGCCTGCTAAACCTTCTCGCTCTTCTGCTTCATCATGAACACCCAGATACGTAACAGCCGGAAGCGCATCATCTGGTTTAGATACATGCCAGTCCCGACCGCTTACCGCAGTGATGCGATACCCCTGATTCAACAAATCGGTCCACATGGCAAACGCCCGCTGGCTATCCCGCTTAATAGATGGCATAAGCGTTGACCAGACTTCTATATAATCCACCTCATGCCAATCCTGAATCGTGTACTCCCAAAAGCACCCCGTACAGATCGGACTTCCAATCCTGAACGGATGGGCAATCCCTGCAATGCCTCCCTGCTCATGCACCTGCCGAATCCCCTCATGGATGTCATCTGGTCCCAGCACACGCCAGTCGATAAAGCGGTCAACCCCAAGCGTCAGCATGTGCCCGTAAAAGGTCGTCCACTCCATTCCTGAAATGATCGGGAGACCGAACTGCCGCTGAATCCGTTCCTGATCCGCAAGTGCCGATTGCGTGTTGTGATCCGTCATAGCGATACATTCAAGCCCGAGATTGGCTGCACTTTGGGCCAGCTCCTCCAGTGTTTGCTTGCCGTCGCTGTGAAGCGTATGGGTGTGAAGCTCAGCCGGAATCCATTTAAGCATATGCTGCTTCCTCCCCCAATACATGAATTTGGTAGGCAAGCGTCTCGGTCACAACGGCATGCAGACTGACCGTAATCCGCCACATGCCTGGCGGATGATCTCCTGCAAGGAATCCCGGGGAAGCCGCAGACGAACCGAGCCAATGCTCCTGCTGCATCTCGGGACGGTGCGCATTTCCGCGGTGACGGAGAGGATCATCGACAGACAGCGTTAATAAATTTTGCAGCGGTATATACTTCTTCCATAGATCGGATGAATGCCCCGGCTCGTCGTATCCGTATTTGCTCATGCTTTCCTCAATGATTTCTCGTGCTTGCTCTTGATCCTCCAATAACTTGGGCGTGTAAGAGAAGTGAATACGGATCGTTTCAGTCGGCTGTGGAATATGAAAAGAGTACGTAATATGGCTCTGGGTGCAGGTTCTGTCGACCGTTCCTTCCACATACAGTAGTCTGCTCATGACTCCCCATCCTGGCTAGACGGTTCATCCACAACATGTTTCACCATATCATTCACAGTATGTTCTTCATCACCCGACATGTCTTTGTCTGCCGCCCACAAAACACCCACGGGTTGAAGCCGCGTCAGCTCAATCACCCGGTCTGTACGAATACCTGGAAACTGCGGGAGATTATCTTCGTTTAACGTAAAAACACACAGTCCGACCACTTCCATGCTGTCCGCACCGCCTTCCAGCAATACGGCTCTGATTTCAGCTATATCCTCAAGCACAGCTTCTCCAGACAGCTTGACCGTGGTAGAAAAATGTGACTCTGCACCCTCATAAGCGGCTCTAAATTCCCCGAGTCTCAGATCATAATGGCAGGACGAATACCACTGCTCCGAGCCGTGAAGGCGAAGCTGGACATCGACACAGGCATCTTCCTCGCGCCGATTGAAGCCAGGCTTGAACCCTGGAGACAATTCTCTGCCTGAATCCCGCAAGGGACGTTTTGAAGTCTGGATAAACACATAGCTACGCTGGTGTGCAAGTGTAATGGAAGACGCTTGTGATGGCATTTCCAGCTCCTGCTGACGTTCCATCTCCCACCCAGTGACCTGATAGGCAAAAGGAAAACGGCTCATGACAGCCTCACGCGGCTCTTCCTCTGGTTTCCAATGGAAAGCAGGCGGCAGCATAAAACGATAGTCCGATGAAATGTCATCCTTAAAGTTTCCGTTGGTTGTTGCGGATTGGAGAACAGGATGCCCGCCCAGATCATAATTCCCATTAAACGCAGTCGTAATATGATGTGCCCCCTGGAAAACAGCTTCCAGAACATTGTCCTCTGCATCTAGCTCTACGCGGTACATCCATTCGATATCGGTGGTTCTTCCCCATTTGCTCATAAGCAGCGGCGCGGGCGTTCCCTCATCTTCATGGCTGAACATCATCTGGTATTCGATGACCGTCTTCCCCTCGTTCACTTCTATGGAATAGAACAAAACAAGCGGTGTATCCGTAAAGCGATTCTCATAAGGATGTGACAGATTACGGCCATATAAAAGCGGGGTATGGCGATAAATCAGCGATCTTGGAGAGGAATCAGCCACGCAGCGCAGTTCAACCCCGTCGATCCATGCTCGAGATACAAGCGGAGCCGATTCCAGTTCGCGAAATTCGGCATAGACCTCGTAATCGCCTTCTTTTAGATATCCCAACAAACGGGTGTACACTCCCTGACTGCTACCATAGTACAAAATGACATCTTGATTATAGGCTTCATTCAGGTAGAGACGTACGAAGGCAGATTCTCGATCTGTCGCAGCCCAGTCACTGTCTGATCTGGCGAACAGATCAAGCTCCGCGTATCCGTCTTCTGGCATGGAGAACCTAAACCGAAATCCGTTTCCCGGACTGAGCTCAACCTCCGCCTTGTGTAAGGCAATCCGATAACCGCAATCCAGCAGATCCTTTTCCCACGCTCGCCCACTAAACCCGGTAATTTGCACCTCTGCTTGGCTGTTCATCCCTGTAACCTCCTTAGTGTATAACGGCGGTCTAGCTGGCATCCGTATCCTTCACCATTGTCCGAATATAAAAGTAGCCCATAAAAGAACACAGTAGAAACATAAACACTGCCATTGCGCTGGCCGTATGCGTCTCCTGATAGCTGGAAAACACCTGCTGCATCGCAACACCCAGCACTTGTGGCGAGTTGGCACCGATCAGGAAAGGAGCCGTAAAGCTGCCCATGATTCCCATAAAAATGAAGGTCACCGCAACCCACATCGTTTTGTAGGAAAGGGGTAAAATAAAGCGCCCAAACAGCTGCATCGTGCTGGCTCCGGCATCTCTGGCACTTTCGACGACAGCGTTTGGAATGCTGGCAAGTGCCGAGCTGAGCAGCATGGTTGCGAACGGAATGTTGAACCACAAATTAGCCAGCACCAGCCCTTTGTAGTCATAAATAATCCTCGGAATCGTCTCAATGCCAAGCGGCAGCAAAAGACGTGCAGCCCAACCGTGATTACCATACATGGTAATGATCGCATACGTTGCAATTACACCGGGAACAAACATCGGAATAAAATACAACCGACCTATCCACTTCACGACAACCCCTTTACCGAATCTCAGATAAACCGCCAAAGCATAGCTGATGACCAGAGTAAGGGCCGTCGAGACTAACGTGACATTAATGGTATACATGATATTTCTACGCATGGCAGGTTCCGTGAACAACCGAATATAGTTGGCCAGTCCGTAGCCCGTTCCATATTGATCAATCAAGCTTTCCTTCACGGCATAGAGAATCGGAATAATAACGACGACCAGCAAAATGAGAAAAGACGGGATGACCAGGGCAAGCCCCAGCATCCCCCTTTTGGACAATGAACTCATGATCAACCGCCCGCTACTTCACTTTGCCAGCGTTTGTAGATTTCCTGCTGAAGCTCTCCGCTGTTAAAGCTGCGGTATCCAGAAGATACACTGTTAAATTTCTCTTGCAGCTCCGTTGGCATCAGATTCCACTTAATCCCCGGATAGCCGTACATTTTATTAATAACCACCGTTTGCGCTTCGGGCGTCAGTATATAATTCAAGAATTCCTGAGTTGCTTCTTTTTTGGAGGAAAGCGAAGGAACCATCAGATAAGAGGGTCCACCTGTAAAAGCAGGGTCGACCTGTGTCAGCTTCACTGTGTCTGGAAGCAGCCCTTTAGCCAGTTGTTCGAGCGCCATATCAGACCAGGCTGGAACCATGTCTACCTCTCCACTTGCCAAAATATCAAGCGTACCTTGGTTCTTCTTAGGATAGACTCCTTTTTGGTACATTGAAGGGCCCAGTTCCTTGAGCAGTGAGAATCCTTGATCCCATTTCTTCATATTTGCCGGATCATCACTGTTCATCGCCTCTGGCGGAAGGAAATTATAGATAACCGTGTTCACAAACGAGCTGCCTGATCCACCTGTGGACGGATCATTATAGGCAAACTTGCCCGGATGCTGGCGAATCCACGTGTACAGCTCGTCGGCTGTTTTCGGAGGTGTCGCTACTTTTGCACTGTTATAGGCAAGGACAACCGAAGAGGCACGGTATGGAATGGCCTGATTGTTGACTTGCTTGAGATATGTTTCATCAACATTCTTCAAATTTGGAACCTTGGCAGCATCCACCGTTTCCCACAGTTTCTCGCCTACCCCTTTGGTGATGTCATCCAGACTGCCTTCGTACAGGTCGATATCAGTATCGGTTTGTCCGCTTTTCTTGGCTGCGATCAGACGATCCAGTGTAGATGCGCCTCCGGTCCCTGCTGGCAAATACACCAGTTTGACCTTAACGTGATCATTTTTAGCTTCAAAGTCCTTGATTAACGTTTCCCACAGCTCTTTGACGTTCAGTGACCCTCCAGTGTACAAGGAAATTTCCGTCGTTCCCGTAGCGGCTCCCGCTTCTGTAGACTTGGCTTCCCCTGTAGCCGTGGCGGCATTACCGCCGTTTCCACAGCCAGCCAACAACGATAAACTAAGTACCCCTGCCAAAACCAGACCCATATTCTTTTTCCCAAACACGTTGTTGCCTCCTTTAGATAGTTGCACAAGTTCGCAGCATCACCAGATGATGCGTTCGTGATGGACATTGATGCGTTATAGAGGTTGATCGTGAATCTTCACTGTGCTGATGGAAAAGTAACAATTTTACTGAAGCTGAAGCTGATGTGCTCTCCACTGCGCAGCTCGGCCGCTCGTTCACGCGGCACAAACATTTTCAGATGATGGGTACCGCTATCCAGCGAAACTTCCGCATAATGCCCGAGAATCATCACTTGTCTGATCGTTCCGGCTAGAGAACCATTTTCTTCCGTCGTCAGAACAATATCCTCTGGTCTTACACCAACCATGGATTCACCTGTGTATTCATGCTCTTGTGCAAACGGTATTCCGCTCACAGAGACACTGCGACCTGTGCTCACCCCCTTTAATAAATTAATACGGCCAATAAAACCCGCTACAAAAAGTGACTGTGGCTTGTCATAAATCTCCTGCGGTGAAGAGAGCTGCTCAATTCGGCCCGCATTCATAACGACGATTCGGTCAGAAATAGACAGCGCCTCCTCCTGATCATGGGTGACGAACACCATCGTCATCCCTGTCTGGGTCTGGATATCGCGCAGCTCCTCTCTCATCTCCATGCGCAATTTGGCATCAAGCGCGGAAAAAGGCTCGTCCAGCAGCAATACATCAGGCTTTAGCAGCAAAGCCCGAGCGAGTGCTACCCGCTGCTGCTGACCGCCCGAGAGCTGTCCCGGCGTTTTACGCTCTGCGCTCTCTAGCCGAACCAGCGCTAGCGCTTCCTTCACCTGACGGTCAATTTCTGTCTTCTTCACCTTTCGAATCTTCAACCCGAAAGCCAGGTTGTCATACACGGTCATATGCGGCCACAAATTATAACTTTGGAACACCATAGCCGTCGGACGCTTTTCGGGCGGCAGTTTGAGTACGCTTTTACCCTGAATCTGAATGTCGCCACTGTCCGGGTCCAAAAAGCCGCCAATGGAGCGAAGCACGGTTGTTTTACCACAGCCGGAAGGTCCCAGCAGTGTCACCAGCTCTCCCTTCATCACGTCAAGTGAAATGCCTTTGACTCCGTCTCCTGTCTTGAAGCGCTTAGTTAACTCTTGAATGGATAATTGAATGGGCATTAGCTTAGGCTCCTTTTTCAGGATTTTGCAAACTCCTCTTTTGACCAATTACGTTATTTCACCTGAAATCCGCCTGCCAGTACATCCGCACTTACAAAACGCTTGGCTGCCAATAGCAGAATGATCGTTGGCAGGGTAAGAATGACAGAGAAAACAGCGCCCGTTGTGCTCGGATAATCAGCAATGATGGAATACATGATGACTGGCATTGTTTTATAGTCCGGTGTTCCGACAAGGAGTGTCCCCTGTGCTTCATCTAGTGAAGCAAGAAAGGTAAAGATGGAGGCGACCACAATGCCGGGCAGCGCCATAGGAAAGGTGATTTTCCAAAACACCCGAAATGGTCCGGCTCCGGCATCCCGCGCTGACTCCTCCTGTGCACGATGTACGCTGCGGAAGGCAGAGGAAGGAATCCAGGTCATATACATGAGCGTGTTTACCATATGGATAAGCACAATGCCTGCAAAGGTGTTCATCAACCCGAATTGGTAGAATAGTACGGCAATGGACACATACAAACCCATTTTCGGAAAAGCATGCGTAAGCAGGAATGAGAAAAGAAACCACTTACTGAGCGGGAAAGAAATTCGTGCAAAGGCATAAGCAGCAGGAATACATACGATAATGGAGCAGACCGTAACGGTAATCGCAATCAGGAAGGATAGGGAAATCGAGCTGAGTACATCATCCTGGGTAAGTACAAACTTCCACCATTCCAGTGACAAGCTCTGCGGGAGCGGTGCAGGATACTGCCATTTTCCCGAAACCGCCAAAAGGAGAAGATTGGTCAGAGGCCCTAGGAAAAAAATGACGAAAATGACAAGCACGATGAATTCCACAATTTTGCGTGTGCCGAGTGAGCGAAGATACCAGTTCATAATTCATCCCTCTCAAGACGTCTAGACGTCCGAATCTCTTTTCTATTTGGATTATAGAGAGGGTTTGTTATCACAAATCGACAAGGAAGATAAGATTATGTAAAGGGGAAGATACCATTTAACACTTCACAGAATAAAAAAAGAGAGAGGCTGCTAACAGCCTCTCTCTTTGAACGTGTATCAATAGCTATATCATTCTTGTCCTACAAATAAATCGGAAGCACCTGATTTGTTTGATCGCGATTACGCCCAACCGAGAAAATAGCAATTGGGATACCTGTCAGATCAGACACGCGTTGTACGTAATTGCGTGTAGTCTCAGGCAGTTCCTCCAGCGTTTTCACACCAGTGATGTCTTCGCTCCAACCTGGCATTTCTTCATATACCGCTTCGCATTCCGCCAGCATTTTTAGGCTAGCCGGATAATGCGTAATCACCTCACCGCGGTACTTGTAACCTGTACAAATTTTCACTGTTTTCAGGCCAGTCAATACATCCAGCGAGTTCAGGGAAAGACCCGTTAACCCACTGACACGACGGGCATGACGCACAACAACGCTGTCAAACCAGCCAACACGACGAGCACGACCTGTAACCGTACCGTACTCATGACCTGTTTCACGAATGTAATCGCCGACTTCATCGTTCAGCTCAGTTGGGAAGGGTCCATCACCTACACGAGTGGTGTACGATTTAGCCACACCGATGACTTGTTGAATCTTGGACGGGCCTACACCGGAACCAATACATACGCCGCCAGCCGACGGGTTGGAGGATGTAACGTACGGATACGTACCTTGGTCGATATCGAGCATAACGCCTTGCGCACCCTCGAACAGTACCTTTTGATTTGCGTCAATCGCATCATTCAACACGACAGACGTATCGCCTACATAAGGACGGATAAATTCAGCATATTCCAGATACTGTTTCAGTATTGCTTCTACATCCAATGGCTCGCCGCCATATACTTGTTCAATCACTTGATTTTTTTCTTTCGTTTGATGGCGCAGCTTCTTTTCGAATTCCTCTGCATCCAGCAAATCAGCAATACGAATACCGTTACGTGCAGCTTTATCCATATAAGCAGGGCCGATCCCTTTACGGGTAGTACCAATTTTGTTAGGACCTTTGCGGTCTTCTTCCAGCACGTCCAGCGTCATATGGTACGGCATAATCACATGTGCACGGTCACTAATGACCAGATTTTTTGTGGAGAAGCCATTATTATGAATGTAAGTAATTTCTTCAATAAGAGCGGCTGGATTGACTACCATGCCGTTGCCAATAACACACTTTTTATCTTCATAAAAAACGCCGGATGGAATCAGGCTCAGCTTGTACTTTTTACCGTCAATGAGAATCGTATGACCAGCATTGTTTCCGCCTTGGTAACGGGCCACCACTTCAGCGCTTTCCGCCAGATAGTCCGTGATTTTACCTTTGCCTTCGTCTCCCCATTGTGTTCCCACAACGACTACAGTTGACATGTTTCATTCCTCCGTGGAGTGCCCACAGACACTCTGATTTTGAGCTGACACACTACGCATATCCGACTTCAATCGCCTGAGCGAGCAGATATGGAGCGTTCTCGGACAGCAGGAAAAAACGTCCGTCGCAGACATTCCGTAGGTTCGGAAAGCCCCGGGCGTATTGTTCTCCCCACTGCGTTGAAGCAGCACTATAAGTGTAACAGCACCATTTTTTAAAGTCAAATAAAAAGCGAACATTATATTACATGAAAATAGTATTGTTCGTAATTGAGAGTTTCATTCCTTATATGAAAATACGTGAACCCTATAAAAAAGGACCCTTTCGAGATCGCGAAATCCGCGTCGAAAGAGCCTTTTCTTATGATACTAATATGTTATCCGGCGAACGCATCCGAATGGGCACGCTCGTAATTAGCGAATTTATTATAATTTTTGAGAAAGACCAATTCTACCGTACCGACCGGGCCGTTACGCTGCTTGGCAATGATAATCTCAATAATATTCTTCTTTTCTGTTTCCTGATTATAGTAATCATCCCGGTACAGAAACGCCACGATATCAGCATCCTGCTCGATAGAACCCGATTCCCGCAAGTCACTCATCATCGGCCGCTTGTCTTGACGCTGCTCCACACCCCGACTCAGCTGGGAGAGGGCAATTACAGGCACTTCAAGCTCACGGGCGATTTGCTTCAATGTCCGTGAAATTTCGGATACCTCCTGTTGCCGGTTCTCGCCTGCTTTGCCTCGTCCGTGAATAAGCTGCAAGTAGTCGATTACGATCATGCCAAGTCCCTTTTCCGTCTTGAGACGGCGGCACTTGGCACGGATATCAGCCACAGTGATGCCGGGCGTATCATCGATATAGATTTCCGCCTCTGACAAGGCTGCAATGCCCATCGTCAGCTTCGCCCAATCGTCGTCGCCTTTAAATTCACCTGTCCGCATGACGTTCGCGTCCAGATTGGCCTCGGCGCAAATCATCCGCTGCACGAGCTGAGCGGCCGACATCTCCAGACTGAAGATGGCTACTGTCTCTTTTGCCCGAACTGCAACGTTTTGCGCAATATTCAGAGCGAACGCTGTTTTACCTACGGATGGACGGGCGGCCACAATGATCAAGTCATTGCGCTGGAAACCCGCCGTCATCTTGTCCAAATCAACAAACCCGGACGGAATCCCGGTCGTATTGCCCTTGTTCTGATGCAGCAATTCAACGCGGTCAAACACTTCCATCACGACATCGCGGATGGCAATAAAACCACTACCTGAGCGCCCGTTGGATATCTCCATAATCTTGCGCTCAGCATCGCTCAGCATACCAGCGACATCCTCGCCACTGCTATAGCCTTCGCTCACAATCTGTGTAGCTGCACGAATCAAGCGACGAAGCATCGCTTTTTCTTCAATGATCTGGGCATAGTAATCCACGTTAGCCGCTGTTGGCACCCCGTGAGCCAGCTTCGCCAGATAACTGACACCGCCGATATCCTCTAGCTGTCCCTTGTCCTGAATTTTCGAGGTCAGCGTAACCAAGTCAATCGGCTGTCCGGATTCACCCAGCTCAATCATTGCTTCGTAAATCATCTGATGAGCCTTATCATAAAAGTCCTCGGTTTGCACCCGCTCCATTGCGGTAATCAGTGCTTCAGACTGGAGCAAAATAGACCCGATAACCGCCTGTTCAGCCTCCAGATTTTGCGGAGGAATCCGATCAAAAAATTCGCCGCCCATAATTATTCTTCAGTCACCTGTACTTTCAGCGTAGCTTTGACCTCAGGATGAAGCTTAACGGTCATTTGAGTCACGCCCAACGTACGAATCGGTTCTTCCAGCTCAATTTTGCGTTTGTCCAGCTTGATGCCAGTTTTAGCTACTGCCTCCGCGATTTGCTTGCTTGTAATCGCGCCGAACAGCCGTCCACCTTCACCAGCCTTCGCCTTGAGCTGAATCGTTGTCTCTTCCAGCTTTTTGCCGAGCGCTTGAGCCTCTTCCTTTTCCTCTTGCTTGCGCTTTTCCTCAGCAGCATTCTGATTTTCCAGCGTCTTCATATTTCCTTCTGTCGCTGGACGGGCAACACCACGCGGCAACAGGAAATTCGCTGCATAACCGTCCGACACTTCCTTAATCTGCCCCTTCTTGCCTTGGCCCTTCATATCTTTAATGAATATCACTTTCATTCAAATAACCCCTCTTCCCCATCAATTTCGGCCAGCACGTCGACCACTCTGCGCTTAGCTTCCTCCAGCGGGCAATCCAGCTGAACCGCCGCATTCGTCAGATGTCCTCCGCCGCCTAGCCGTTCCATGACGACCTGTACGTTCATGCGTCCGAGTGAACGGGCGCTGATCCCCACCAGGCCGTCAGGACGTTCACTGACCACAAAGGAGGCCAGTACATCCGTCATATTGAGTAATGAATCCGCCACCTGAGCAATCAGGAGCTGCGGTATTTTCTGTCCGGGCTCAGTTACCGCAATTGCGATATGCCCATATATCATTTTAGCATGCTTAATAATTTCCGCCTTAGCAATATATTCATCCAGGTCCTCTTTTAACATGCGCTGGATCATTACTGTATCTGCCCCACTACGCCGTAAAAAGCCAGCTGCCTCGAATGTACGCGAGCCTGTATGCAGGGAAAAATGCTTGGTATCCACCGTAATCCCCGCCAGCAGTGATGTTGCCTCCAGCGGTGTCAGTTGGACCTTCTCATGGATATATTGCAGCAGCTCGGTCACCAGCTCACAGGCCGATGACGCATATGGCTCCAAGTAGATCAGAACCGAATCGTTAATAAATTCCTCGCCCCGACGATGATGGTCGACAACCACCACCCGGCTGGCCGTTTGCACCAGACGCGACTCAATCGTCATTGAGGCCTTATGCGTGTCCACCACGACCAGCAGACTGTGCTCAGTCATCAGCTGGAGCGACTGCTCTGGCGTCATGAGCGCTTGCGATAACTTCTCATCCTTGTTTACCTGCTCCATCATTCGGTCGATAGACGGATTGGATTTATCCAGTACGATATGTGCCTCTACATTGTAAAGTGCCGCAGCCTTCCACACACCGATGGCCGCTCCCAATGCATCCATGTCCGGTATTTTGTGTCCCATGATCAGGACGCGGTCGCTCTCCTGCATCAGGTCACGCAGCGCATGTGCAATGACTCTGGCACGCACCCTGGTACGCTTCTCGACAGCATTGGACTTGCCTCCATAAAAGGACAGGCGCTGTCCCGCCTTCACTGCTGCCTGATCGCCCCCACGTCCAAGCGCCATATCTAGACTGGATTGGGCCAGCTCGCCTAGCTCCTTGATGCTCTCTGCACCGAAGGACAAGCCAATACTCAGTGTCATCGGTACTTTCAAATCCGCCGTCATTTCCCTTACGGTATCCAGAATGACGAATCGACTTTGCTCCAGCTCCTGAAGCGCTTTATGATTTAGCATAATGAGATAACGCTCAGAAGATAATCGACGCAAATAAATATTGTACTGATTAGCCCAAGATGTAATCTCGCTCGACACCTTTGCAATAAGCGCGGTGCGTTGCTGATCGTCCATTCCCTGAGCAGCCTCGTCCATATTATCGAGCATGACGATACCGAGCGCCAACCGCTCGTTTTCATACTGCTTGCGTAGCACCGCCAACTCCGTTACTTCATACAAATATATCAGACGCTCATCGGGCACGATCAGAAACTGATAATGACGCTCATCATGCTGTAGCTCCACCTTCAGCTCACGAGCAGGCTCCTTTGTTTCCTTCTTGGTGCTTAGAGCACCTGCGAGTTGAGGAAACAAATCTTGAAGAGACTCACCAATCAGTGATTGCTCCTCGAACATCTCCCCGGCAAACCGATTGTGCCATTCTACCGTTCGATTTTCACTGTATAAAATGATGCCGAACGGCAATGTACTAATCGCTTCCCCTTCCACCCGCTTGATCCGGAAGGAAAGACCGCTGATATATTGATTCAGTTCCCGACGAAAATCCAATTCCGTCTTCAGCATCAGCCCGCCGAGCAAGAATGACAGCAGCAGTCCTATCACACCCAGTTCCCAGTTGTACATGGAAATACATATGACAAGCACCAGCAGCAGTAAAAACGCCCAGACCGTCTGATAGCCGTGCCAGCGTTTTTGTAGAAATTTAGGCATGACTGTTCACCCTATTTCTTTGATCTTGTAATAGCTTCACGCAGCGGAAAGGCCAAATCAATAATACCTATAATGCGGAGCGGCTGGAACACCAGAACGACGAGCGACAGCAGCAACGCAATCACCGGGCTCATTTTACGGCTATGCGTCCAGAAGTATACAAAACCAATCGTCTGGATAATAAAACATGCATGAATCAGCGGTAGCATACTAATGGAAACCATTTGAATCCAGCTGCTATCGGAAGACCCTGCTATCCATTCAATTACAATTGCCAGCAGATAATACCAGATCAGCGCGCGCGGTAGCCTCCACTCGCGAGCAGGCTTCATTTTGCGTACCGGTACATCGAGACTGCTCAATGCCGGACGTGCCAAAGCATGCGTAATCACCGCCAATATGAACGAGGTCATGATCAGCACATACGGAATTTTTCCAATCAGCATTGTACCGAGTTTCTGCGTATCCTCCGCTGTCCAATTCATGTTCGAAAACATCGGATTAGCACTCAAAACCTGCTGTACTATACTTGCCGATATCGCGGCCTGATCACGAAGGTACTGCGAAAGATCAAACCCAAAAGAATACGTAGCGATAAACAGAACAACCAACAACTCGGCTAAAATAATGCCCATTCCGGTCATCAACGCCTGAAAAGCAGGTCCTCCCTTTTTATAAATCCGTCCCATCATTATTGAAGGAATCAGAAAATAAATCGCAGGGAGCAGCGAATACACATCGAGTAGCGCTATAATTAACAGCACCGGTATGACGTGGACCAGAAATCCTTTGAAAGGCAGCGATGAAAACAATACAGCGCCAGGCACAATCAGCAAAAATACGGTAATGATTCTTAATGGTGTCAATAGAGTCAGCAGCAGAAGCAAATAAATGACGCTCCATGCTACAGTTGCCAAGCGGAATTTCAACGTTTTCACCTCTTACGCATATGTTCTTCCAGTGCGGAAATGTCCTGATACCAATCCTCCAGCTGGTGTCCTTCTTTTCTGTGCTTTCTTAGCTTGTCGATGAGTAGATCATCCAATTCACGGTAAGACACTCCAAGGCGCCTCCCCAAAATATAACTGCTCATCACCAAACTCGCCAAACAATCACCAATGCGGGCTGTACTGCCTTCCCACATCGCCTTAAACAGACGGGAGACTTGGTCAAGCACCTCTGTTTTAAGCCATTCAATAACCTTGGCTCGTTTAACTACATCCATTTCTTTAGGCATATGATGAAGAGTCACACCCCTCTGAAAAAGCTTTATTCTCCATTATAGCATATCCTATTCTGAAAATAACTGTTACCCCATAAGGTAAATCGTTATTTTCGGACCAGCTTTGCTGCTTATTTTAGCTTGAAGTATTAAGCGATTCCCTGGACACAAATTTTTCACAATACTCAATAATCTGGCTGCGACGTACAATGCCAATAAACCGTTCCATATCATCTACGACGGGCACAAAATTCTGTACCTTCGCCAAATTAATTAAATCCTCCATGTTCGCGTCAATGGATACGGGCTTCATCGTAACCCGCAACGGAACGTCCTTAAGCATAAACTTAGAAGCGTTTTCAAAGGTGATTTTCCCCTCGGACTCTTTCATATGCCACAACAGATCACCTTCTGTAACTGTACCTGTATATCTACCTTCTTTATCCAAAATAGGAACCGCTGTAAAACGGTGATATTCCATCCGTTCCAACGTTTGCCGTAAAGTAGCATCCGCCGTTACACAAGCAACTTCCTGTTTGGGAAGCAAGAAAAAAGCGATGTTCATGAGAAACGAATCCCCCTCAAAATCAAATATAAATCAATTGATTATTCACTGAATGTCCTGCTTGTCGGGAAGCCTCAGCGTCTGCGGGGTTGTATCGGAATCTAGCCAGTTCGCAATCATAAGTCTGGCATATTCAAGTTCCTGTTCATTAGCCCGGTCATAATACAGGCCCTTCTTCTTGAACCCTTCCCCCGTAATCGTAAAACTTGAAATTTGTGGATTCCCCTGCGAAATAGCCTGCTTGCCAAGCCCAGTAATAAAAGTAGGTTCCATATCGGTTTTGAAATTGGCTCCCATAATATCGAGCAGCTCCGGGATTTTGGTAATTCCGTTGATATTCAGCAGCTTATCGGCCATAGCGTTCAAGAAAATTTGCTGCCGTTTTGTACGGTTGAAGTCGCTATCTTCCCGATATCTAACATAATACATGGCTTCCTCACCATTATAAAGCGGCTTGCCCGCCTCAATACGGAACTTGATATGCAGCGGATTCTTATTCTCAATGGGCTTGTCGATGGGAAGCACAACTCCACCCACTGCGTTCACCGCCTCCTGAATACCCTGGAAATTAATCGTAGCATAATAATCGGCCTTATGCTCCATCAACTTCTCTACTGTAGCCATGGACATATCTGCGCCTCCGAACGCATAAGCATGCCCCAACTTATCAAAATCATCCTCGCCATCGCGATTCGGATCATGTCCGACAATCTGTACGTACGTATCCCTTGGAATGGAAATCAAAAGCAGACGCGATTCTGCGGGCCGTACTACTGCATACATAACCGTATCCGAACGACCACGCGCCTTTTCATTTGGCCTTTCATCTGTACCCAGTAACAGCACCGAAAAGGGCTCCTTACGGTAAGCTACTGTCTCTTGCTGCTGCTGTTCACCGGATTGTCGCGGCTGATAGGATTTCTCCAGCTTGCTCTCCAACGTCGGTGATACAAACCAATCAAAAGCCACCAGTGTCAGCTGTTTGCGGAATAGGTAGCCTCCCACTGCAATCAAAAATAAAACAATACATGAAATATATAGAGCGGTAAACCTCTTTTTCTTTTTGGGCTTTCCACTGGTCCTTCTCTTATGTCTTCTCTCCATAACAGGTACCTTCCTTCTTTCCGTCACAAATCCCATCTCTTCATTAAACCGAATTGGTCCCACATGAAGCGAAAACTTCCCCTCAAAGCATAAAAGGTCTGCTACCCTGTTGTCAAAAGTATCATGGCGTGGTCAGCTTCTCAAATTCATGCCAAAAAAGGCTTCGACCTCACGGTCAAAGCCCCAATTCATGTTTATATTCGTATCCTATGTAGCTTTCAAAATCATTTTCCCCCTTAATGCGGGGCCAGTTTCACCAAATTTTGCAGTCGCACGGGGAAAGAAGTCGACAGGGCAAAACCATAATCGAACAACCTCCGTGTCTGCTCAAAACGCTCCTCCTTGCTCGGTGCACCCAACACCACAGCAACTAGCCGTCTTCCATGCTGCTCAGCTGTGCCCGTGAAGCAGTATCCAGCATCGCTTGTGTACCCTGCTTTCAGTCCGTCCGTTCCCGCGTAAGAGTAC
Organism: Paenibacillus sp. OT2-17; assembly: GCF_009827695.1. Taxonomy (NCBI): domain Bacteria; kingdom Bacillati; phylum Bacillota; class Bacilli; order Caryophanales; family Paenibacillaceae; genus Paenibacillus; species Paenibacillus sp. OT2-17. The sequence continues at coordinate 211,417 of NZ_WUDQ01000001.1, forward strand.
GGTCCAGCCAAGGAAGGCAGCATCCAGTTCGTATTACTAATGTAGATGCCTTTATCCTTCAACTCCATTTGCGTACGACTGGACGTTCTCAAAATCTCCGGGTGTGACGTAATCAAATAGGAGGCCAACTTTGCCGTGTCGCTTGCTGTCATTTTCGTTTCTCCCTGAATATCCTCAGGGTGATTCGGCCCCAGTTCACTCTGACCTGCCCCAGACGCATTGCTAAAACGACTATCGGATGACAACCCAATTTGGGCGGCTTTTCCATTCATACGCTTCACAAAAGCTGATTCATTCCCTGCTGAACGCTCCGCTAACGCGACAGCGGCATCATTCGCTGAATACACAACCATACTCTGGAACAATTCGGATACGGTCATCCTTTCACCATACCGGAGGGAGAGATTTACACCGCCCACCGTACTCGCGTAACGGCTAATTCGCACTTCATCATTCCAGCCTAACCGTCCGGCCCGAATATCCTCCAGCACCAATAGCTCAGTCATGAGCTTGGACATATTTGCGGAAGGCATAGGCGTATCGCCGTTCACATCCATCAGTAATTCCCCAGTATGCATGTCCATCAGCACCGCAGCCTCTGCATCCACATTCGGCTTTCCGATCAACAGGCGGGGTCCAAGCGTAATAAAAATCAATATAATAAGTACCGGGACGACAATAGCCCAACGTAACCAATGTTTTTTCATCATCGTAATAACCTCCATACTTTATTAGACGATGAAAAATCCATTTTGTCTGCAATTTTTCGAAAAAAAGATACAATTTTTTTACCTTTTGTATTCCACGCCAAAATATCCGTCAATTCTGCTTTCAGGATGACGGATATTTTGCTTCCTAATTATATATTTTAGGCAAAGTGACAGGCTACAAAATGCTGATCGCCCGCATCGCGGTATACCGGAATCTCTGTTTTACAACGTGCTTCTGCCATAGGACAACGTGTATGAAACTTGCATCCTGAAGGCGGATTGGCCGGAGATGGGATGTCTCCTTTCAACACAATCCGTTGTCTCTTGATCGTGGGATCGGGAATCGGTACTGCCGATAGTAGCGCCTTTGTGTACGGATGAAGCGGATTACTGAACAGTTCCTCCTTGGAGGAAAGCTCTACCATTGAACCCAGATACATCACACCAATCCGGCTACACAGATGCTCGACTACACTTAGATCATGCGAGATGAACAGATAGGTCAATTGGCGTTCCTGCTGCAAATCACTTAACAAGTTAATAATCTGGGCCTGAATAGACACATCTAGAGCAGATACCGGCTCATCAGCCACAATAAAATCAGGATTCAAAATCAAAGCCCTTGCAATCCCGATCCGCTGACGCTGGCCGCCAGAGAACTCATGCGGATACCGATCATAATGATAAGAGGACAGCCCACAAATATTCAGCGTTTCATTGACCTTCTTCCGCAGCTCACTACGATCAATCAACCCGTGATCCAGCAACGCCTCACCAATGGCTTCACCGACCTTAATTCTCGGATTCAGTGAGCTAAAAGGGTCCTGAAAGACGATTTGCAACTTCGGACGAAGCGCACGAATCTGCTCTTTGTTTAACGCGTGCAAGTCTTCGCCTTTGTATCGTACCGATCCCTCTGTCTTATCCATCAATCTAAGAATCGTGCGTCCAATCGTACTTTTGCCACAACCCGATTCTCCTACCAGACCGAAGGATTCACCCTTATGAATGTTAAAGGATACATCATCGACTGCTTTCACATGTCCGACAGTACGCTGAAAAATCCCGCCTGTGATCGGGAAATACTTTTTCAGCCCTTCCACTTGAATCAAAGGCTCGCTCATATCCGTTGCCCTCCTTCTTTCTCATATAGCCAGCAGGCAACCTTATGACCATTCTCCTTTTCATTCAAAGGAGGAGCCTGATCCTTGCAAATTTGCATACAATGGGAGCACCGATCATGAAAATGACAATTTTCTCCCAGCTCAATTGGGTTTGGAACCTGTCCTGGGATGGAATAGAGTCGGTCCATTTTCTGATTAATGACGGGCTTCGCCTTTAATAAGCCTTGAGTATATGGATGTTGCGGATTTTTAAACAGCTCAATGACAGGCGCCTCTTCAATGACGTTTCCAGCGTACATAACAACCACATAATCAGCCATTTCTGCCACGACGCCCAAGTCGTGCGTGATGAGCATAATGGACGTTTTAAGCTTATCCTTCAAATCCCGCATTAAATCCAGAATCTGAGCTTGAATCGTAACATCCAGTGCCGTTGTTGGTTCATCCGCAATCAATAGCTTCGGATTACAGCTTAATGCGATGGCAATCATGATCCGCTGGCGCATACCGCCACTCAATTCATGAGGATAGGAATGGAATATTTCTTCCGACCGCGAAATCCCCACCAAATTAATTAGCTCAATTGCCCGAGCATGTGCTTCTTTTTTACTCATTAATGTGTGCATCAGCAACGGCTCCGTGATCTGTTCCCCAATCGTAAGCACGGGATTCAGAGAAGACATGGGCTCCTGAAAAATAATCGAGATGTCATTGCCGCGAATCTGCTGCATTTGACCTTTATTGAGTTTTAGGAGGTCCTTGCCCTCAAACCAGATTTGTCCGTCTGAGGTGTGGGGAGAATCAATCAACCGCATCATCGTCATCGCTGTTACACTCTTACCGCAGCCTGATTCTCCTACCACACAGAGCGTTTCACCCTCACGAATTTTAAAACTGACGTCATTGACCGCTTTGACAGTTCCGTTAGAGGTATGAAAGTGGGTTTTCAGGTTACGAAATTCAATCAAAGCATTTTCCATAAACGTTCGTCTCCTACTTTTTCATTTTAGGGTCCAGTGCGTCACGCAAACCATCGCCAATCAGGTTAATCGCTACAACTGTAATGAGAATACACATTCCCGGTGGAACCCATATCCAAGGCCGTTTGCGGAAGTCAATTAGGTTATTCGCAGCCGATATCATGTTTCCCCACGAAGGTGTGGGCGGCACAACGCCAATCCCCAAGTAACTGAGCGCAGATTCTGTAATAATCGCACCCGCCACGCCAAGCGTAGCCGTAACAATAATGGTAGGAATCGTGTTCGGCAGCAAATGTCGGAATATTTTGCGGCGGTCTCTCAAGCCTAGCGCTTCCGTCGCCTGCATGAACTCCTGTTCACGCAGCGTAAGAATCTGCCCCCTGACCAGACGGGACAAGCTAGTCCAGCTCAAGACCCCGATAATGAGCATCAGAAAATAAATGCGATTCGACGGATCGACTTTCAAATCCGACAGAACAGCACCTAAAATAATAAGCAGCGGTAATGTAGGGAGTGCCATGAAAATATCGGCAATCCGCATAATAACCGTATCCACGCCTTTACGATAAAACCCTGCTAGCGCACCCAACGTCGCTCCGATCATGACCGAAATAAACGTGGCGACCAGCCCTACCGTCAAGGAAATACGGCCGGCCAGCATTGTACGCAGCAAAATATCTCTACCAAACTTATCTGTACCAAGCCAGTACTTAGCATTAGGCGATAAATTTTTGTCAGCTAGCTTGTAATCATCTAAATGATAAGGTGAAATCATCGGTCCAAAACTACAAATGACAACCATCAGAATTAATATAACGAGACCAGCCAAAGCCAGACGGTTTTGGTTAAAACGGCGAACGGCGATTCTCCATGGAGACGCTTCAGGACGGATCGCCGCCTTTTGATTCGTTTCAATCGTGACTGTTTCTGCGGACAATAGTATCCCTCCTACTTCAAGCGAATTCTTGGATCTGCCATGCCATACAATACATCAGAGAGCAAATTACCGATAAGCGTAAGCAACGCTAAGAAAATCGTGAAGCCCAACATAAACGGATAATCTCGCATACTAATCGACTCCAGATAGACCTGACCCACACCCGGCCACACAAATACCTTCTCCAGAATCATCGCCCCACCAAATAAGGCCGGAAGCTCGAAGCCGAGTAGTGTGATGGCTGGAATCAGTGCATTGCGCAGTGCGTGCTTGAAGATAACCGTACGTTCCTTCAAGCCTTTGGCGCGTGCGGTACGAATATAATCCTGACGAATGACCTCCAACATGCCTGTACGGAAATACCGGGTCAGACTTCCTGTGCTCAGCATCGTAAGTACGAGTGTCGGCAGGAACATATGCTTGAGAACATCCACCATATAAGCCCACGAGCCTGGCTCCATCCCTGCTGTGGTCATGCCCCCAACCGGGAGAATTCCCCACTCCAGGGCAAATATTTTGATGACCAATAGACCAATAAAAAATGAAGGCAGCGACATACATAAGAAAATGAATAATGTGACAAACTTATCGAATAACGAATATTGAAACTTGGCTGAAAATACTCCTGCAATAACCGCAATCAACCAGCTAAATATAAGACTAAAAAAAGCGATAATAAATGAGTTCCATACATAATTGCCAATGACCTTCGTTACTGGCTGCTTATGCTGTAATGAATCCCCCATATTCCCCTTTAACATATTACCGGCCCATATAAAATAGCGTTGGTATTCCGGTTTATCCAGCCCGTAGATATGTCGTAGCTGCTGCGCCTTTTCGGCCGTCATATTCGGGTTCTGCTTGGCTGTAATATAATCACCCGGCACCATGGCTGAAATCGCAAATACGATAATGGATATGCCAATAAGTGTGGGGATGAGTTGCAGCAGTCTTCGAATAATGTACTGCTTCATATTCATTCCTCCAGACGAATAAAGTGATATGCCCAGCTCGGGAGAGCTGAGCATACGTTTGGCAACCCTTATTGAGCGATCTGAGCGTTATGCAGGGTGAACTCAAAATCTTTGTATGGTGTAATTTCCAAGCCGGATACACGTCCATTAACTGGCCACATATCTCTGCGTTGGTACATAAAAATAGTTGGTAGATCCTTATTCAGCTCTTGATAGAGCTGTTTGTAAATCAATTTGCGTTTCTCTTGATCCAGCTCATGCTTACCAGCAAGCGTTAGTTCATCGACCTTCTTATTGGAATAGCCGATATCATTTTGTGCACCATTCGAAATAAAAGTCGTTGTATCCGGGTCTGGAGTTAAGCCCCAAGCCGCGAAGAACATATCAAACTTGCCTGTGTCCTTTTTATCCATAATGGCGTTAAAATCTAAAGTTTCGGAAGTCAGCTTGATGCCTAGCTCCTTATAGTTATTGGACATGATCGGTAGCAAGGCCTCTACTACTGGATTATCAGCAGTCGCAGAGAAGTTAATGGTCAGCTTTTCTCCGTCCTTTTCGCGAATTCCGTCAGCACCAACCTTCCAGCCTGCCTCATCCAGCAAAGCCTTCGCCTTAGCTGTATCAAATTCATATTTGTTGATACCTTCATCCGTATAAGACCAAGATTCTGTAGATTGTGGAATGTTAATAACATTTGCATATGGACCATACACGCCCTGCACAATCTCCTTACGGTTTAAGCCAATCGTTAGAGCCTGACGTACTTTAGGGTCCTTAAATTTCTTTTCCTTATGATTAAACGCAATATATCCATAGCCGTTTGTCGGCATAATATTCACGTCCAAGAAGCCCAACGCCTTTAATTCCTCTACATTGTCTTCAGTAACTGTGATGTTGTCCATGTCCGTTTCACCTGTTTGCAGCATAGACAGGTTTGTTTCTTCTGTTGTTGTTTTGAAAATAACAGACTTCACTTTTGGTGCGCCTTTGAAGTAGTTTGGATTCGCATCAAATACGACTTGTTGACCCGGGGAGAAGCTCTTCAGTACATACTGACCAGAGCCGATTGGCTTATTATTAAGCGCCTTGATGCTGTCCAGGTTACCCTTTTTGAATCCTTTTCCATAATAAGCTTCTGGCATGAAGTATTGCTCACCCAGAAAATCCTTTGTATACGCTGTTGCTTCTGTAACGGTTACCTCTACTGTGTTATCATCAATGACTTTGATACCAGAGATATCATTCGCCTTGCCATCGTGATACTCTTTACCGCCTTTAATCTTAAAAGATAATACATCTGTTTCTCCGTCATAATTTGGATCATGCAGTACCTTGAGGACAAAAGCATAATCCTTCACTGTTACTGGGGTACCGTCACTATACTTCACGCCTGGTTTCAGATGGAATGTATATTTTAGACCATCCGGCGATACATCAACCTTGTCAGCCAAACTATTTTCATATGTACCATCCGCCTTCACCTGTAAGAAGGAATCAAATACTGTTCTGACTACATAAAAATCGTAAGTCGTTTGCCAGAATAGCGGGTTAAATACCCCTTTAGGTGATGTCATACCTACTACAATGTTATCTTTCCGATTAGTCGCCCCCGGAGGATTTTGCGTCAGATCAGTCGCTTTAATAACACCTTCCGTAACAGGTGCACTTCCTTCATTTCCCTCTGTTTTATTGTCCGCATTGCCTTGCTGTGGCTGTGCCTCATTAGCACCTCCGCTACATCCTGCAAACAGAACACCAACGATCGTAAGCATCATAAGCAAAGAAACCCATTTCTTCGTCTGCATCATCCTGTTAATCCCCCTTAGTCGGTTCTTTATTTAACAGCCTGTCTCATTCCTGCGGTGATTCATTAAAGCTTGAGGTTTGAAAATGAAGTTGCACATCCTCCTTACTGTCTTAATAGCGTAAACACGTGTTTTAGACCTCTGGTCAATTTCGTGCGCTAACAACCATTACATTTTTATTAAGGTTTATCTTAAGTGTAAAATAATATCACGTCAATATCTTTTTTTATGTAATATAAAAATGCAAAATATCTATTTATGTAAAGTTTATGAATTTTAATTGTGGAAAATGACAAAAAAACAGGATTTCATGTAATATAAAATAACATTTCAGAAGGCCGAAATGTTTACTCTGGCGAGTTGGGGAGCTTGCAATTTCACAAGCCATTAAAAGGTATACTATGGTTTATGGGTAAACATGGATTGTATTATTAGTAAGTTACAATAGATGGCACTTGTTGTCAATATAAAAAATCACGAAAAAAGACGCTCCCGGGATCGGGAACGTCTCTTTTTTCCACCTACTACTATTCAGTAGTGTAAGGAAGCAATGCGATTTGACGGGAACGTTTAACAGCGATTGTCAACATACGTTGATATTTCGCACTTGTTCCAGTCACACGACGAGGAAGAATTTTTCCACGTTCGCTGATGAATTTTTTAAGCAGGTCTGTATCTTTATAGTCAATGTGAGTAATTTTGTTCACAGTGAAGAAACATACTTTACGACGTTTGTTGCGACCACCACGACGAGCTGGTCTTTTGTTATCGTCTCCGCCTTCTCTTTGTCTGAAGCCCATTCTTTGTCAGTCCTTTCCCAATTAAAATGGTAAATCATCATCCGAAATATCGATCGGTTTTCCGTCATCGGAAAAAGGATCCTGATTGTTTCGCGAGTTATTATTCCCGCGTCCACTATTGCTGTTACCGCCTCCGAAAGGAGACTCCTCACGCGCAGCTCCACCGCTATTGCCGCCACCGTTACCGCCATCGCGGTTAGATTCCAAGAAACGCACATTATCAGCTACAATTTCAGTCACGTATACACGTTTTCCTTCATTGTTCTCATAATTACGCACCTGAACACGGCCTTCAACGGCCGTTAAACGACCTTTGCGAAGATAGTTAGCGCATGTTTCAGCAAGCTGACGCCAGGTTACGATCGGCAAGAAATCCGCTTCCCGTTCGCCGCCTTGACTCGTAAACGGACGGTCTACAGCCAGGGTGAACTGGGTTACTGCTACACCAGATGGTGTATAGCGCAGCTCTGGATCTTTGGTCAAACGACCGATCAGAATGACACGGTTCAACAATCCAATCCCCTCCTTTGAGCGTTGTTCATTACATAATCACGTACAATAATTAAGCTACGTCGTTCGTAATGAGATAACGAATTACTTCGTCAGAAATTTTCATGATACGCTCAAGCTCAGTAACAACAGCAGGTTCTGCTGTGAAGTTTACCAGAACGAAAGAACCATCACGGAATTTCTTGATCTCATACGCAAGACGGCGTTTAGTTACATCGTGACTCGTAATTTCGCCACCGCCGTTAGAGATGATACCTTGGAATTTATCGACTGTCGCTTGAACAGCTTCTTGTTCAATGTCAGGACGAATAATATACATCGCTTCATATTTGCGCATTCTTTACACCTCCTTATGGACATAAGGCCCTCAATCTCAGTTGAGAGCAAGGAACGAGCCTAAGCTCGCACTAAAACAGTTTACCAAATCCAACAACTGAATGCAACCTACAAATTCAATAAACAAGCCTAAAACGGCTAAAAACACTGCATATCATGAGCTTTATACAATTTTATAGCATATCAAAAATTTCGCATATATAAAGGAAATCATTTGATTCACTCAGTATCTGTATACCCGGTTTCGCATGTTTCTGTTCAAGACAGCGCACAATAACCGTTGCAGTCCAAATTCATTTATCTAAGGAGGCACCACCGTATGGGTGAAAAGACTGAGTTCGAACCAGGGGATAAGGTCCCAAACGACGGCGTATACATGGAGGTCGGAGAAAAGAGCTTCCATACTGAAATCCAAAACCCACAGCAAGTAACGCTGGAAAGAGGCGATTCTTTTCCCGAAACCGCCAACCATAATCGCAAATGGAAGAAAAAAACGAAAGCTCGTGTCCACTAATGTATATTTCCTCGGAATCCTGGCCATATTATGATTAGGCGATACAACAGAGAGGTGTGGTTCCGTTGGACGACGTAGCCGGACAAACTGTTAGGAGATCCATTCCGGGCATTAGAAGCGTTAGGTTTGTGTAAAAGGACACTGTCTTTTCAACACGGTATTGCTGGTCAGTACACCGAGTTTCATGATGTGATTGGACAGATCGTATCCTGTTAAAAATGTATCGCCTACGATGGAGGACCTTTGTGGTCCTCCTTTGTTGCATTATCGGACTTTTTGCATATCCTGGTAAAATGCAGATTAATTCAGCTCCTTCTGCTAGAATATATCCAAGTACAAAGACCTACTATCTACGGAGGTTTAAAGATGAGCTATTCTCGAATATTAAAGTGGATATCAGGTATATTCGAATTGGTGCTTGCCGTACCGATTGTGGGGGGAGCTATTGTCATGGGGACCGGCTACTCGGCTCTGGGATTTATGCTTGTCCTGCATGCAGTAACACTTATCCTGTCGTTACGCAATCAGGAGGCGATCTACGGCTCCGTATGGGGAGTACTCACTTCTTTGCTGGCCTGGATACCCTTTGTAGGCTGGGCTCTCCATTTGATTGCAGCGATCCTTCTGATGATCTCTGGCTCAAAAAAAACAAAACGCTATCATTACCCGCCTAACCAGCTATAACAAAAGAGTGCTCCTAACGGCAATGTTTTTCTGCTGTCAGGAGCATTTTTTCTTGAAAGACAACATTCAGAAGGAACAACCTAACCCTTGTCTTTTACAAGGTCGAGCTGTATATCTCCCCTTTCTCGCAGACACAGCAATTCATCGAACAGGAAAGTTAGACCGCTTTTGTCTCTCCAGTTTCTGATGATGTCCGTCACTACCTCCATCAAATCACGCTGAATCCCCTCTGCCAGTTGTAATCCTGCACTGTCACCATCAATGAACAAATGTGTGTGTGCCAGCTGCTCCAACTTGCGTACCTGACGCAGACATAGCACACCATTGTCCAGATAGAAGAAGTAGCATCCTTCCCGTATACCATCGAAGCCCACTCCAATGCCAACGATTTACTCATACATCGTTTCCCCTTTCCTAATGAAAATAAAGTTATCCTTCTTTCCAAGTAATATGGAGCAAAAGTATGTAAACCTAAAACCAATAAAACTTAATAAGTACTACTTTATTAGTAATATAATATAAAAAATAGTACTACTCGGTGAGTAGTATGTCAATAGGATATACGAAAAAAGTTTTACGATATAGGTAGTGTAGGATATAATACAAATAACTAATTTAGTAATTTTGTAACCCACAATATTTTCTTAAGGAGGCTCATTAACGTGAGTCAAATTCATTTTAAATTGAGTGAAACACTAGAAATGATTGGAGCTACACGTAACAAGATCGCGGTGGAGTCGAAAACAAGACCTGCTACAATTCTTGATTTAGCAAGTGGCGATACAAAAACCATTAAGCTGGAAACCTTGGTCAATATCCTAAATGCGATAAACGAAATCGCCCGTAGCCACGGCTTGGAACAAACATTTGGTATTGAAGATATCATTCAGTACGTCCCTCAAAGCACAGAAAATACGCGCTAATCCACTTTGGGATAGCGCGTACTTTTTTTAATAATATGATTCTTACCTTTCAAAAAGCATAAATCCCTTCTAAGTTCTTTACTTCGTGGACACGTTAGCCGCATATATACCTTCAAAATATCTCCCATAAACAAAAAATCTCCTACGTCACAGACGTAAGAGATTGGTTTATTAAATGAAGTTAGTGGCGGAAAGAGTGGGAGTCGAACCCACGCACGCCTTGCGACGCCTAACTGATTTCGAGTCAGCCCCCTTAGACCTCTTGGGTACCTTTCCGCAGCAAGGATAATTATATCATCATTGCAACTGTGACGCAAGCTGATTCTGGTTCATCGCCATTCATCCTTCTTGGCTCAATTCGCTTCCGTGTTTTGCTCGTCGGCGTTGGACTTTGAGCGCAGCACTTTCTTCATATTCTTTTCGAACTTGGCACGCGGAATCAGCACACTATGCTGGCAACCGACACATTTGATTCGAATATCCATCCCCATGCGGATAATTTCCATTTCATTCGTTCCACACGGATGAGGCTTCTTCATCTGTACAATGTCCCCTAGTTCAAATGACTTACGCTCCACCCTTCTCTCCCCCTTTTCTTCCTTGTTCATCTTCTTTTTCTAGGGTTATCGCTGTCTCCAAGGCTGCCTGACGATGTTCCTCATCCTCTAGGGCCTTCTTGATGTTATTCTGAATATCACGCTCTACCACGGCCCCTGTATTTGGCATACATTCTGCCACAACACGCACAATATACTCTGAGGTAGTCATGGACTGAACCCCTAACACATCTGGTATATTAAGTATCTGTACATTGGACTCTTCAATGCCTTGGATTGCCTGTTTTACCAAACCAACTGCTTCCTCCAGACTACGCTCGGCCTTCATTGGCACATCCACTACCGCCAATGCGTTAGACATGGAGAAGTTCGTTACCGTTGTAATGGAGCCGTTTGGTAAAATGTACACCTCACCTTTCCAGCTCACCAGTCTGGTTGTACGCAGCCCGATCATTTCCACCGTACCCTTGAAAGTACCTGTCTGAATGACGTCTCCTACGGCAAATTGATCTTCAAAAATAATGAAGAATCCAGTAATTACATCCTTAACCAGGCTCTGTGCCCCAAAACCAACGGCCAATCCAAGCACTCCAGCTCCAGCAATCAGGGGACCAAGATTAATGCCCATTTGAGAAAGCACCAGCATAATCAAGATGAAATTGAATACAATATTGGTTACATTTTTTAGCAATTCCCCAACGGTCGTTAACCGCCTTGTATTCAATCGGAATCTGCCGTTATCTCCCTTTTGTTGCATTGACTTATCTATAATTTTATTAATAACTCGAATAAAGATACGTGTAATAATGAAAATAATTGCGATTTTCAAAATCACAAACAAAAAGGTCGACCACATCTCACCATCTGTAATGAATTTCCATACGACATCCTTCAAGTGAATAGCACCCTCCACTACCTCTTCTGTGCCTGAATCGCCCTCCAGCCAATGCATAAAGGTCATCCTGTACTCCTCCTTAAAAAAGGGAACTACTCTTCCTGCTTCCCGAATTCTATTTCCTACTATATAAGCTTATCTACTGACTTCAAACATATGGCTATGAATAATCTACTTCCTTCGAGTATAAAAGCACAAGTTTATCCATATACTAGCTACTATCTTGAGAATAAATGTTACCCGCAGGCTAATTGTTATTCTCCAAGGTACAGCGAGCGCAACCTTCACACTCCATTACAGAGCGAAAGGAAGATTCCATGACTCATCCATCTGACTTCATTCCGGAGCAAGAACCCCTAAGCTTAAAAATATCACACACAGACCCCGGGATCCAATCAGCCATCATCCATCGTCTGCTGTTCCATCTGCATCAGGCGCCGAGTCTGCAAAATATTGTCATTATTTGCATCGGCACCGACCGTTCTACTGGAGATTGCCTGGGTCCGCTCGTAGGTACACATTTATCACGCTACAAAAGCCCTCTGTTTAACTTATACGGTACCTTAGAGGAGCCTGTACATGCCATGAACCTGCAAACGACGCTGAATGGCATACAAGCCCGATATGAACAGCCTTATATTATTGGTATAGATGCATGTCTTGGACAAACCTCCAGCGTTGGATGCATTCAGGTTTCAGATGGTCCTCTCAAGCCTGGAGCAGGTGTAAATAAAGAATTACCGCCGGTCGGCGATATCCATTTGACTGGTATCGTTAACGTCGGCGGCTTCATGGAATACTTCGTGCTGCAAAATACGAGACTAAATTTGGTAATGAAATTATCAGATATTATTGCTGGTAGCCTATACTCCGCGATTAAGGAGTGGCATTACCGTTCTGTCCTGCTTGCTGCGCAAGAGTAACGGCTTCTTTTTCTTCAGGTGATAAGGAATAGGTGGATTGTCCCGCTTCTAGAGGCTTGGCATACACATATGAGCCATCTCGGTTATAAATGCCGGTTAATACCATACCATCCTGATTGTCGTCTACAATAGCCAGAGAAAAGCTTAAATCGCTTCCTCTCTCACCAAAGGCATTATAGCGTTTGATACCTATATGTCCCTTCAAGCCAGTCAGTTTACTACGTAGTGATTTCATACTTGCACGATGGGTCTCCTGCTCATCCTCAATCGTATCCATCTGTACCTTCAAATCAATCAGCAGCGTTTCCAAATTCTCGACACCGCTGCCTGCCATCATGGTTTCATACTTTCGCCGCATCTTCTTCAGCTTTGCACCCTGCACGATAATAACAATCAACAGGATGAGCAAAATAAGCACGATCCCTGCAACGATTCCGGCAAGCTGTTCCATGATTAGTCCATTCAATTCAGCCATATGCTTGCTTCTACTCCTCTACCTCAAAAATCATGTTACTGCATACTTATATTTTATACGTTTGAGAACAGCGAAACAAATAACACAAGACTATTAGTTTATCCATCAAAACCATTCTAATTCCTGCAATTCCAGACAAAGCAAAGACATATCTCACTTTCCATTTTGCTCAAGGAGACATGTCCATATTTCAACAAACTACTGTAATAGCTCCAGTAATCTTTCCAAATCCTGCTGGCTGTAATAATTCAATTCAATTTTGCCTTTATCCTTATTGTGCTTGATCTTTACAGTTGTTTTAAAGCGTTCACGCAGGGACTCTTCCATATGGTCAATATAGGGGTCCTTTTTTCGTACCTTTGTTTTGGCTTTCGCCTCACCAGGCTTATGATCCAACTGCTGTACAGCTTCCTCCAGTTCGCGAACACTCCACTGCTGTTCAATACATTGCTGTGCTAACTGTTTCACCATGTCTGGATCTTTGAGCCCAACAATAGCTCTAGCATGTCCCATAGACAATGTTCCACGTGAAACATGATCTTTAACTTCTTCAGGCAATGCGAGCAAGCGAAGGAAATTGGCAATATGAGAACGTGATTTTCCCACTTTCATGGACAACTCTTCCTGAGTTAAAGAAAACTGATCCATTAATCCCTGATAAGCTACTGCCACTTCCATTGCATTCAAATTCTCACGCTGTAAATTCTCAATCAGGGCAATCTCCATCACCTGCTGATCCGTAAAATTGCGAACAACTACAGGTATAGTCGGATTCCCACAAAATTGAGAAGCCCGAAAACGTCTTTCCCCGGCTATGATTTCATATCCTCGCAATACACTACGTGCAATAATGGGTTGGATAACACCGTGCTGACGAATGGATTCGGCTAATTCCTTAATGGACTCTTCATCAAACGTTTTTCGAGGCTGGTACGGATTCGCACGCAACTGGCTGAGCGGAATGTCAACAACCTTATCCTCTTCATTGACTGTAAGGGAGGGAATGAGTGCATCAAGTCCTTTTCCCAACCGTTTACTCATAAGATACCACTTCCTTTGCCAACTCAATATATACCTCTGCCCCACGGGAACGGGGATCATACGTAATAATGGACTGGCCATGTGATGGTGCTTCGCTGAGTCTCACATTGCGTGGAATAATCGTCTGATAAACCTTGCTTTGAAAATACTTTTTCACTTCTTCAATCACCTGAATACCCAAGTTCGTGCGGGCATCAAACATGGTTAACAACACACCTTCAATTTGCAATGAGGTGTTCAGATGTTTTTGCACTAATCGCACGGTATTCAACAATTGACTTAATCCTTCCAATGCGTAATATTCACACTGGATTGGAATAATGACTGAATCGGAAGCCGTCAATGAATTGAGCGTCAAAATACCCAGCGATGGCGGGCAATCAATTAAAATATAATCATAATTATGCTTAACGAGTTGAAGCGATCTTTTTAATCTCAATTCACGAGAAATGGTCGGTACCAGTTCAATTTCCGCGCCTGCTAACTGAATGGTTGCCGGAATAATATCTAATCCTTCAACCTGTGTACTGACAATAGCTTCGCTAGGATCAACCTCGTTAATGAGTACATCATAAATGCAATTTGCCACATCCGCCTTATTGATACCCACACCGCTGGTTGTATTACCTTGCGGGTCGATATCCACGAGCAATACCCTTTTGCCGAGGGAAGCAAGTCCGGCGCCCAAATTAACGGAAGTAGTTGTTTTGCCTACTCCGCCCTTTTGATTGGCTACGGCTATTATTTTTGACACTTCATTCACCTCATAATTTAATCGGAATCCTGCTACACTCCATGATTGCAAAATGCTCTATGGAGACGTTACTTAGTCCTTAACTTACGGATAACGGCAATTTCAGAATAGAATTGAGTATGCTGCGGTTTTATTCGGCGTTAGACAGAAAAAGCGGCAATTGCTGCCGCCTGTACGCTTCATCCCTTACTTACGTTTGGGAATTTGAATGACAATCTCATAGTGATCCTCATGATCAGATTCCTTGGTTTTGATATCCAAGCCTGAGCCAGACACCATATCAATGGATTGACGTATCGTATTCAGCGCAAGCCGGACATCCTTGGTAAAGGAAATCCGCTTCGATTTCTTATTGGTGGATACTTGTTTATAAAAGGCAACTCGTGCCTCTGTCTGCTTCACATTGAGTTCTTTGGCAATGACTTCATCTAAAACCTTGTACTGTAGTTCTTCGGTCTCTAATGACAATAATGCACGAGCATGACGCTCGGACACCTTCCGTTCCATTAGAGCCTCTTTCACTCTCTCCGGCAGATGAAGCAGCCGTATCTTGTTAGCAATAGTGGATTGGCTTTTACCAAGTCGTTGAGCGAGGCTTTCCTGGGTGAGCTGATGTAGATCAATCAGCTTTTGGTAAGCTACAGCCTCTTCAATCGCAGTTAACCCTTCCCGTTGAAGATTCTCAATCAACGCGATGGATGCAGCTTGTGAATCATTAAACTCACGAACAATGGCTGGAATAGTTTCCATACCCAGCTTGGTGACAGCTCTCCAACGACGTTCCCCGGCTATAATCTCATATTGTCCATTACGGAAACGAACGACAATCGGTTGAATTACACCATGCGTCTTAATGGTCTGGCATAGCTCATCAATCTTCTCGTCGTCAAATATGGTACGGGGCTGATAAGGACTGCTGACAATATCCCGAACTGGAATTTGTTTTATTTCGTCCCCAGTAGATCGCTCCGTCAAACCAAATAGCTTGGAAAATTGTTCTTTCATTCCGTATAATACCACCTAATTTCATAATAGCACCATACAAACAGCGCTTCGTGAAAAACAGTTCCTTACGCGGATCGTAGACCCTTTTATATGAAACAGCGCCGTAAGCGGGTACACTCCACGTACTCCCCTGACATTTGTTGTCCCACTCCCCTATATGTATATCTGAATTCATGTGTACAGGAGCAGTCAACTTACATTAAAACGATTATCTCTATTCTATCACTTTTCCAGCCATAATCCTATCGTCTCTACCAGCTTTTCGGAAGGATCAGAGAATAAATTATGCATCCTCTTTGATAACTATAATCCATCTTCCTCCCCAAATGTAAACAAGAACGTATGTTAGCAAAGAGTCTTTTATGTAAAGAGTCTATCAGCCATAAAAAAAGTGAATGTTTCACGTGAAACATTCACTTTCTTTCAAACATTTACACTAACGGCGTCTTCAAAGGAGTACCCGGCTTACGTGGATATTTTCGTGGTGTCGCCGCTCTTTTTTCAATAATAATGATATGTCTAGCTGCATCTTCAACAGGTAGCTGGAAGGCCTGAACATGTTTGATTTTTCCCTTTAGCTCTTTCAAGCTGTAGGAAGCTTCCTTGATTTCCTCTATAGGATCACTGCCCTTCATCGCGGCAAAGTGTCCTCCTTCACGGACAAACGGCAAACAAAATTCATTCAATACTGCGAGACGAGCAACCGCTCTGGCTGTCACTAGATCATAACTATCGCGGTATCCTGGTTTACGCCCCAATTCCTCTGCCCTGCTATGAATCAGTTCAACATTTTCCAGACCCAACTGTTCTACCACATGTGCCAAGAATTGTATACGTTTATTCAACGAGTCTACAATAGTCAACTGAATCTGCGGAAAGCATATTTTCAAAGGAATGCCCGGAAAACCTGCACCTGATCCAATATCAGCTAGGCTTTCCACATCTTTTAACGGTACATAAAAGGCCAAGGAAAGAGAATCATAAAAATGCTTGGTGTACACTGCATCACGCTCAGTAATACCCGTCAGGTTCATTTTTTCATTCCACTCAACCAGCACACGGTAATATGTTTCAAACTGCTCTAACTGACTGTCATTAATCACAATACTATGCTCTGCCAGGCGCTGCTTAAATTGCTGTTGTATCGCGTCCATTATGATCCCCTTGCTGCCGTTACGCGGTTATAATGCTCCAGATAAACCAGCAAAATGGAAATATCCGCAGGAGTTACACCCGAAATACGGGATGCTTGGCCAATCGACATCGGACGGATCTTTTCAAGTTTCTGCTTGGCTTCAATGGCCAGTCCTTGAACTTCACTGTATACAATATCCTCTGGGAGCTTCTTCTTCTCCATCTTTTGCAGACGCTCAACATGCATCAATTGC
Source organism: Paenibacillus sp. OT2-17 (assembly GCF_009827695.1). Classification (NCBI taxonomy): domain Bacteria; kingdom Bacillati; phylum Bacillota; class Bacilli; order Caryophanales; family Paenibacillaceae; genus Paenibacillus; species Paenibacillus sp. OT2-17. The sequence goes on from NZ_WUDQ01000001.1 coordinate 228,752, forward strand.
TTTTCAATGTAGCCCGCATACTTAATTTGGATTTCCACCTGCTCCTGTTCTTCCTCAGTTAGAGCTATAGGTGAAGGTGAGATTTGTGCTACTTGCGCATAACTGATCTCTGGTCGACGCAGCACCGTTAACAAATTACTTCCATCCTGTATTGGTGCAGATCCACCTTGCTCCAGCATCTCATTTATATCAACCGGACGAACCTTCGCCAAGCGTAAACGTTCAATCTCTTGCTCTACCTTTTGCTTTTTATCCAAAAAGCGCTCGTATCGTTCATCCGTAATTAGGCCAATATCATGCCCGATCGGAGTCAATCGCAGGTCGGCGTTATCATGACGCAACAACAGACGATATTCTGCACGTGACGTCAGTAAGCGATACGGCTCATTCGTACCCTTCGTCACGAGATCGTCGATCAGAACCCCAATGTAGCCTTGCGAACGGTCCAGCACGACGGGCTCTTTGCCCTGCACCTTGCGAGCTGCATTAATCCCTGCCATAATCCCTTGACCTGCAGCTTCTTCGTAACCGGAAGTACCGTTAATCTGACCTGCTGTGAACAAGCCTGGGACTTTCTTCGTTTCCAAAGTAGGCCATAACTGCGTAGGTACCATTGCATCATATTCGATAGCATAGCCATTGCGCATCATCTCTACCTTTTCCATCCCCGGAATCGAACGCAGCACAGCTAATTGCACATCCTCTGGCAAGCTGGTCGACAAGCCCTGAACATAGTATTCAGATGTGTTTTTACCTTCAGGCTCCAAAAAGATTTGGTGCTTAGGCTTATCACTGAAACGTACCACCTTATCTTCAATAGATGGGCAATAACGTGGTCCCGTTCCTTCAATCAGACCAGAGAACATGGGTGCACGGTGCAAATTATCATTAATAATCTGATGCGTTTCTATTGAAGTATATGTCAGCCAGCAAGGAAGCTGTTCATTATCTGAAGACTTCGTTTCATAGGAAAAGAACTTCGGTTGATCATCACCCGGTTGTATTTCCGTTTTGCTAAAATCAATCGTGTCCTTATGCACACGTGGCGGCGTTCCTGTCTTAAATCGAACCAGATCAAAACCCAGCTCTCTCAAATGCTCAGACAATCTCAACGAAGGCTGTTGATTGTTCGGACCACTCTCATACATCAGCTCGCCCATAATGATTTTTCCGCGCAGATAAGTGCCTGTGGTCAGGACAACTGCTTTACTTCGATACTCTGTGCCCGTCTTCGTAATTACACCTACGCAATGGCCGTCTTCCATAATCAGCTCTTCAACCATACCTTGGCGTAAGGTCAGATTCGGTTCCTTTTCCATCGTTTCCTTCATCGTATGCTGATAAGAGAACTTGTCTGCTTGTGCACGCAATGCATGAACCGCGGGACCTTTACCAGTATTCAACATTCTCATTTGGATAAACGTCTTATCGATATTCCGACCCATTTCGCCGCCCAGTGCATCAATTTCTCGCACCACATGCCCTTTTGCAGGACCGCCAATAGACGGGTTGCAGGGCATGAAAGCGACCATATCCAGGTTAATTGTGATCATCAACGTGCGACAGCCCATCCGTGCTGCTGCCAAGGCTGATTCTACGCCCGCATGGCCCGCGCCTACGACAATTACGTCATAGTCGCCTCCTTGGTAACCCATACCTTTCTTACCTCCTTATACATTCCGGTCTTCACGCCGAATATGCTCTTGTATATATAACGATAGTAGGCTTATATCAGCCATGCTTGAAAGTTCTATTTGCCCAGACAAAATTGTGAAAATATTTGATCTATTAGCGCATCATGCGCAGTATCGCCTACAATCTCACCCAAATGCTCCCATGCCAGCCTTACATCAATCTGGATCATGTCGATCGGAACAAATTGATCAGCGGCTTCATAGGCATCTACCAGCGATTGCCGCGCCTTCTTCAACAAAGCAATATGCCGTACGTTGCTGACATATGTCATATCCGCTGATTCCAGCTTGCCGCTAAAGAATAAATTCGATATAGCCTGCTCCAGTCGGTCCGCTCCCTCATTTTCCTTCACAGACATCGGTACGATAAGCTCTTCGGGAACATAACGCAGCAACAAATCCCGGTCTACTTGGGCCGGTAAGTCCATTTTATTCATAATGACAATCGCTTGTCTACCGCGGATTTGTTCCATTAATGCCATTTCATCCTCATGCAGTGGTTCGTTGGCGTTAATGACGATGAGCAGCAGATCCGCTTCACTAACCGCCGTTCTCGAACGTTCTACTCCGATCCGTTCCACTACGTCCATCGTTTCACGAATCCCAGCTGTATCCAGCAGCTTGAGCGGAATACTATTAATCGTCACATATTCCTCAATAACGTCACGGGTTGTGCCCGGAATATCGGTCACAATTGCCCGCTCGCCCTGAGCCAATGTGTTCAGCAGTGATGATTTTCCCACATTTGGTCTTCCAACAATCGCTGTGGTCAGCCCTTCACGTAAAATCTTTCCCTGCTCCGCCGTATGCAACAGCCGATCAATTTCCGTCATGACCTGACTGCTTTTATCCTTGATTAAGTCAGATGTAAAAGATTCAACATCATGCTCAGGATAATCAATGTTCACTTCAATATGAGCAAGTGTCTCCACCAAAACATGACGCAAGCGACGAATATTCTGGGACAGTTGTCCATCCACCTGCTTCAAAGCCACCGAAAAAGCTTTATCTGATTTGGAACGAATCAAGTCAATAACACCCTCCGCCTGACTCAGGTCAATACGACCATTCAAAAAAGCACGTTTCGTAAATTCACCTGGCTCAGCCAGACGTATATTTTGCAGCAATAGTAAATCCATCACCCGTTTGACGGCTACGACCCCGCCATGAGTGCTGATTTCTACGACATCTTCTGTCGTAAAAGAGCGCGGGGCCCGCATCACTGTAACTAAAACTTCCTCCACCTTTTCCTGGCTTTGAGGATCTATTATATGTCCATAATGTACCGTGTGAGTTGGAGCCTTGCTTAGAGGCGTTTTACTACGGAACAATGCCTCCACTTCCATGACCGCTTCTGGACCGCTGATCCGTACAACCGCAATGCCGCCCTCGCCGACAGCCGTTGCAATGGCAGCTATAGTATCGCTCAGCATAAAGTTTCTACCTCCTATCAAGTAGAAACGACATTGCCGTCCTTCATCAAGGACGGCAGCCGTTTCAGCGAGAAATATAAGAAAAAAAGCAATGGCTTCTGCATCTTGCAGAGAGCCATTGCGTCGGATTATTTTTTAGCAATGACAACGCGCCGATTGGGCTCGTCCCCCTTGCTGTATGTTCTAACCAGCGCATGCTGTTGGAGCTTGGCGTGAATCAGCTTCCGCTCCTGTGACGGCATTGGCTCCAGTACCACTTCCTTGCCATAACGAATAGCCTGGTTTGCCAACCGATCTGCCAAATCCTCCAGCGTTTTTTGCCGACGTGCACGAAATTGCTCGGCATCCAGCACAATTCGGATGAATTTGTCAGAATGACGGTTGGCAACGATATTCGTCAGGTACTGTAATGCATCCAATGTCTGTCCTCTGCGGCCGATCAACATACCGAGTGACGGACCGGAGATATCCAGTATACTTTCATCCTTGCGGTGGCGGACATCAACTTTAACGTCCAGTCCCATTCCTGCTGCTGTTTCACGGATGAAACGCACCGCCTCTTCATAAGGGTCTATATGTCCCGAGGGTGCTTCCATGTTCATCTGTGCTTCCTGTGCAACAGGCCCAGTTTCCTCTGATAAAGCCTGTCCCACGCTAGAAGGTGCTTGAGCCGATACATGAGGTTCAGCCGCGTGTGTGGTTTCAGGAGACGGCTCAGAGAGCAGCGTAAGCTCCACCTTCGCCTTCTTGACCCCGAGCCACCCCAGGAATCCTTTTGACGGCTGTTCCAACACGCTTACGGTTACCCGTTCACGGCTTACTCCCAGCTGGGAGAGTCCTTGTCTTACAGCATCTTCAACGGTTTTTCCTGATGTCACGACTTTGGTCATCTCGACTTTTTAGCCCCCTTCGTGTTTTTGCCACTTTTTTTCTTACTATTGGAGGAACCTGTTTTCGCGAGACTGGCTGTTTTCACATTCGCCAGTGCTGCTTCTTTATCCTTATTCCGATAAAGGAAATAGTTTTGAATGATCGTGTAAATATTACTGTAGAACCAGTACAACGGCAAAGCGGATGGGAAGTTGTACGACATGAACAGAATCAGCACCGGATAGACGTACAGCAAAAATTGCATTGGTCCCTGCTGCGGCGTCGGATTCATTTTCATCATCATCCAGGTTTGGACAAAAGTCGTAATCGCTGCCAAAATCGGCAGGATAAACAAGTGATCCGGTTTACCTAACTGGAGCCACAAGAAGTCATGATCCCGCAATGCCGAGTTATAATAAATGGCATTATAAAGCGCGATGAAAATTGGCATCTGTACTACCAAAGGAAGACAGCCAGCCATCGGGTTGACCTTATTTTCCTGGAACAACTTCATCGTCTCTTGCTGGACTTTTTCAGGCGTATCCTTGTACTTCGCTTGAATTTCTTTTAATTGCGGCTGAATGGCCTGCATAGCTTTGGAACTACGTACTTGCTTGAGTGTAAGCGGCAAAATAATGGTTCGCACGATAATCACCAGAATCAGTACGGCCAGGCCATACTCTCCAGAGAACCATTGGGCAAATGTATCTAACGCATACGAAAACCAGTAAACGACATATCTTTGCCAAAACGATCCATTGGCCAAGTCTGCCGTCGTGTAAGAATTGTGGGCCGTCTGAGCACATCCGGACAGCACAGCAACAAGTGCCAATAAGGCAATCAGGAGGAACCATTTTCCTCGTTGAGTCTTCAAACGCGACACTTCATAACCCCTTTCTTAACCAATCCATTCCAACGTAAATCATACCATATCCTGTAGGACAAAGATACTGACTATCGGCGTGAAGACTTGAGCAGCGAGGCTTTGCGTAGAACGTGCAGCACGCTTTTCTCCAGCTCTTGATACGACATTGTAACCGCACCCTTACGAACGATAAAAATCAGGTCAATCTGCTCCACCAATTCATGCTCATGATGGCGCACAATTTCCTTAACGATTCTGCGCATCCGGTTGCGAACTACTGCGTTGCCGATCTTCTTGCTGGCCGAAATTCCGACGCGGAACTGCTCTACCTCTCTGCGGCGGAACCAGTACACCACAAACTGATGGTTGGCAAAAGATTTGCCATGGCGGTATACGCGCCCAAAGTCCGCCCGGTTTCGTAGACGCAATTTTTTTTGCACGGCGCTTCTCCTTGCTCATCTCTTTTACACATGTCGGTAAGCTAACCTTTACCTTTTATATAGTAAGAAGTATGGACAACATTCCAACATGGTAATCTCGCTTATTTTATATCCGTTTTCAAAAGCTTCATCTAATATAGGACAGGATGCTGGACTTCTCCCTCTTCTTTCACTACATTTTTTACAACAATAAAAGAAGGAATCCGATCCCTGAATACCTCAATTATGAAAAAAAAGACCACCGTAGTGGTCTTTATGCACGCATTACGCACTCAATACTTTTCTACCTTTTTGGCGACGAGCTGCCAAAACTTTACGGCCATTCTTCGTGCTCATTCTTTTACGGAAGCCGTGAACTTTTTTACGTTTGCTGACATTCGGTCTGAAAGTCGGTCTCATTGTGCTGCACCTCCTTACAAGGAATACGTTTTATATGGAATATACCTAACGTAGCAATCTCCACAAAAAACACCTTTGTACATTTAACCACAAATAGCGGCCAAAGTCAATGTACTTGTGAATCCTCTCCCTCTTTTTCGCATTCAGGAAGCCTCCTCCCCTTCCTCCCGCTCACTCACTTCACTCTTTTATCCCCTTACTTCATAAAACTTCTTTCACCTCTCCCTCCATCATCAGCATTCTATTTGTCGTTTTCGCTCCTCCAAAAACGGTTTTTTACATTTATTCATTCTGTAACTTGAATCCATCCTATTTTCAGATCGACGTTATCAGGTTCGTTCAAAAATAATGTCGGAAACGTTACCGGAAATTTTCAACAGAAAAATAAGCCTCTGTGACCAAAAGGCAACGGCTGTTATACACAGATCCACAAAAAGAACTGAATTGTGATTTAAATGGTCATAACCTGTGCATAACATTTTAGAGTAAAAAAGAGTTATTGTCGAAAACTGAACAAATTATAAACAATATCTTGTGTTGTGAATAAAAATTGTACACAACAGATTGAATTTGTGGATAAATAACCACCAGTCATTGAAATACAAGGCTTCTTTTGCTATGATGATATTACTTTTGAATGTGAATATGTTGTTTTACCCTCCATATTATCAACACCCTGTGGATAAAGTTGTGAACAAGTTCAATTTATCCATCTTTTTATTTTTGTGCGGATTCGGGATTCTGGGGATATATTCTACATTTTTCATTTGATTTCGACATATTGCAGTCCCGTTTTGGCCTGCGGGATCAAGAGAACGGATCGTGCCGCACATTCCCTCCTGAGAAATATCGCCTTTCTTCTGCTGATCAGCAGCGGAATTTCCATTAGCTATTTTTCAGGGTCATTTTGTGCTGCGTTCTCTCACCACACTGCCGCATGATTTAGGCGGCGGTATGTCTTTTTATGGCCTTCAACAACATTTTTGGGATTTAGGCGTTTTGCCGAAGCGCCGAGAGCAGCTCTCTGCAGCTTAATTCGGTAAAATGTCAGGATTTAAAAGGAGTGACGTCTGTGGACAGCCATACCTCTGAACTATGGCAGCAAATTCTATCCATCATACAAACCAAGCTGAGTAAGCCGAGTTACGACACTTGGTTTAAGGCTACCAAGGCAGCGAAACTAAATGACCACTCCATTGTGATTTCTGCACCGACAACTTTTGCCGTGGAATGGCTTGAAAGCCGCTATACCAAGCTAGTCGGAGCAACGGTTTATGAAATTTTGGGCAAACAACTAGAGGTCAAGTTCGTTATTGAAGAGAACAAGCCCGCCGAGGTCGACCTTCAGCAACAACCTCAGCAGCAGCCGGTCGTTCATGAAGAAGCTGTGTCCCATATGCTGAATCCCAAATATACATTCGATACATTCGTCATCGGATCGGGGAACCGTTTTGCCCATGCGGCATCGCTGGCCGTCGCCGAGGCGCCGGCAAAAGCTTACAATCCGCTGTTTTTATACGGTGGTGTGGGGCTGGGGAAAACGCATCTGATGCACGCTATCGGACACTATATTTTGGAGCACAATCCGACCAGCAAGGTCGTTTATTTATCGTCGGAGAAGTTTACGAATGAATTCATTAATGCCATCCGGGACAACCGCGGGGAAAGTTTCCGGAATAAATATCGCAACATTGATATTTTGCTCATTGATGATATTCAATTCATTGCGGGCAAGGAATCGACGCAGGAGGAATTTTTCCACACGTTCAACGCCCTTCATGAGGAACGCAAGCAGATTATAATCTCAAGCGATCGGCCGCCTAAAGAAATTCCAACGCTGGAAGAACGGCTGCGCTCTCGCTTTGAGTGGGGACTTATTACGGATATTCAACCGCCGGATCTGGAGACGAGAATTGCTATTCTTCGGAAAAAGGCGCGGGCGGAGAACCTGGATATTCCTAATGAGGCCATGATGTATATCGCTAATCAAATTGATACAAACATCCGTGAGCTGGAAGGGGCGCTTATTCGCGTTGTCGCTTATTCCTCCTTAACCAATCAGGATGTCACAAGTCATCTCGCGGCTGAGGCGTTGAAAGATATTATCCCGTCCAGTCGTCCAAAAATGATCACGATTCAGGATATACAGCATCAAGTCGGGGAATTTTACAATCTACGGCTGGAGGATTTTAAAGCGCGTAAGCGGACGAAGGCTGTAGCTTTTCCACGACAGATTGCCATGTACCTGTCTCGTGAGCTAACCGACTATTCTTTGCCAAAAATCGGCGAAGCCTTCGGTGGGCGTGATCATACGACTGTCATTCATGCGCACGAAAAAATCTCCAAATCCATTCAAGTGGATCAGGATCTGTTTAAAGTTATCAACAGCCTAATAGAAAAAATCAAAAATCCAACCTGAATAAGTTCAGAGCCTATACACAATTTATACACATGTGGATAGGCTTGATTTTATTAGGGTTACAGTGACTTATCCACATATTCAGTGCGCCTATTACTATTACTAATATATTTTAAAGATATACATCACCTAAATAAGGCCCGCGTCAACGCGTGCTTGAAGGATTAAAACCCGTAGGAGGAACTTATGAAGATCAGCATTCTGAAAAACGTTTTGAACGAGGCTATACAACATGTATCCAAAGCGATATCAAGTCGGACTACGATTCCAATTCTGAGTGGTATTAAGCTGGATGTGAATCACCAGGGAGTAACGCTGACCGCCAGCGATACAGACATCTCCATTCAATCCTTTATTCCGATGGAGGATGGTGACCAAACTGTTGTTCAGGTCGAACAACCCGGCAGTGTTGTGCTGCCTGCCAAATTCTTTGTCGAAATTATCAAAAAGTTGCCGTCGCAGGAGATCCATATGGAGGTAAAAGACCAATTCCAAACCTTTATCTCGTCCGGCGCAACTGAAATTCAGATTGTTGGCTTGGACCCTGAAGAATTCCCGGTGCTTCCCAACATTGAAGAAAATCAAGTCATCTCTGTACCAGGAGATTTACTTAAAAATATGATTAAACAGACGGTATTCTCCATCTCCACCCACGAAACGACACCGATTTTAACTGGCGTGTTGTGGAATCTGGCTGAGGGTGAATTGAAGTTTGTGGCAACGGACCGCCACCGCCTTGCCACTCGTAGCGCTCATTTGGAGACGTCTGAAGGCTTGCGTTTTAGCAATGTTGTCATTGCGGGCAAAACGCTGAATGAGCTGAGCAGAATTATTCCAGATCAAAATATGCTTGTGGATATCGTAGTAGCGGACAATCAGGTATTATTCAAAGTAGATCGGGTGCTATTTTATTCCCGCATCTTGGACGGCACCTATCCTGATACTTCTAGAATTATTCCGACCTCCTACAAAACAGAACTGATTGTGGATACAAAAAGTTTAAGTGAGTCAATTGACCGTGCTTATTTGCTGTCCCGTGAGGAAAAAACGAATATTGTAAAAATGCAGTCGCTGGAAAATGGCGGTTTGGAGATTTCCTCTAGTTCCTCTGAGCTTGGCAAAGTGCGTGAGGAAGTAACTGTGTCCAAATTTGAGGGAGAGCCGCTCAAAATTTCGTTCAACTCTAAATACATGCTCGACGTGCTGAAGGTGATTGACAGCGAGCAACTGACGATTGCTTTTACCGGCATTATGAGCCCCATTATTTTAAAACCGGCAGATTCCAGCAATGCGCTGTATATCATCCTGCCATATCGCACAACCAACTGACGTTTAGCGTTAACCCACCCGAGGACAAGCGAAAGGATGAACAAGCCTTGAAACAGATATCTATACAAACCGAATACATTAAGCTCGATCAATTTTTAAAATTAGCCGATTGTGTATCCACAGGAGGCATGGCTAAAGCCCTGCTGCAAGAGGGACAAGTCCGTGTGAACGGTGAACCGGAAGAACGTCGTGGAAGAAAACTGTACCCGGGTGATACCGTAGAAGTAGAGGACAACGGAAGTTTCGAAGTTACAGCAGGAGCATGATCGCCTGGGTGGCAAGGACTCCTTTTAGGTACGGAGTAACAAGGGGGACCCTATGTGTTTGTGAACAACATTGTTTTGCAGCAGTACCGGAACTATGAACAGCTGGAGCTGAATGAATTTGGGCCCGTTAATTTGCTGATCGGACAAAATGCGCAGGGCAAAACGAATCTGGTAGAGGCGATTTTTGTACTGGCTTTAACCAAAAGTCATCGAACGTCCCGCGACAAGGAGTTAATCTCTTTCGGGGCTACTTCCACTCACCTAGCTGCGGATGTGGATAAAAAATACGGGAAAATCAGACTGGATCTCGCGTTATCCACACAAGGCAAAAAAGCAAAGATCAACGGACTGGAGCAGCGCAAACTGAGCGATTTTATCGGTTCGTTAAATGTGGTCATGTTTGCACCTGAGGATCTGGAAATTGTGAAAGGAACACCGGGGGTTCGCCGCCGGTTTCTTGACATGGAAATCGGACAGGTTGCGCCAGGATATCTGTATCATTTGCAGCAATATCAGAAAGTATTGGTTCAGCGAAACAACCTGCTCAAGCAAGCTTGGGGTAAGGATATGGCGTCAGTGCAGCTGATGCTGGAGGTATGGAATGAGCAACTTGTTGAGCATGGTGTTAAAATTGTTAAAAAGCGGAAACAATTTATAACAAAGCTACAAAAGTGGGCTCAGGCCATTCATGAAGGGATCGCAGGTGGGACAGAAGAGTTAAAATTAACCTATGTTCCCTCCTTCAGTGAGCCAGAGGAAGAAGATGAAGCTGTCTTATTGGAGCGATTTATGATAAAGTTATCCCAAATGAGGGAACAGGAAATCCGCCGTGGCATGACTTTGGCGGGACCCCATCGTGACGATTTGGCCTTTGCCATTAACGGCAGAGAAGTGCATACGTATGGCTCTCAGGGGCAGCAGCGGACGACGGCCCTGTCCTTGAAGTTGGCCGAAATAGAGTTAATCCATGAGGAAATTGGTGAATATCCTGTCTTGCTGCTGGATGATGTTTTGTCCGAGCTGGACCCCTATCGTCAGACCCAGCTGATCGAGACTTTCCAAAGCAAGGTACAGACCTTTATCACGGCAACCGGGGTTGAGACTTTGAACGCAGAACGACTCAAGGATGCCAATATTTATCACGTCCACGACGGGCATGTGGAACACTAAGGAGTGAGTGACCGCTATGTATATTCATCTGGGTGGAGAAAAAATCATCCGCTCGTCAGAGCTTGTGGCTATTTTCGATATCTCGATTGAAAAATCCTCTAAAATCTCCAAGCAATACGTGAACCACGCCCAACAGCAAAAGCATGTCGAGATGATTGGCGAAGAGGAAGCCAAGTCCATCGTAGTGACTCAGAATACGGTGTATTATTCCCCCATCTCCTCAACAACACTCAAAAAGCGGGCAAACCAGTTTGTTGCCAATGCTTAACCATAGAATCTATAGAAGTAGGTGAAAGGCATGTCTATGAATCAACCGTCTTATGATGCGGGCGAGATTCAGGTCCTCGAGGGCCTGGAAGCGGTTCGGAAACGTCCCGGGATGTATATTGGATCCACGAGCGCCAAAGGTCTCCATCATCTGGTCTGGGAAGTTGTGGACAACAGCATTGACGAAGCGCTGGCGGGTTATTGTGACAGCATTCAAGTTGTGGTTCACGAAGATAACAGCGTTACCGTTACAGATAACGGACGCGGTATTCCGGTAAGCGAACACGCCAAAATGAAAAAATCTGCGCTGGAAGTCGTTATGACTGTACTTCACGCAGGTGGTAAATTCGGAGGCGGAGGGTACAAGGTATCCGGTGGTCTGCACGGGGTTGGTGTATCGGTAGTGAACGCTCTCTCCAGCAAAATGATTGTTCATGTTAAACGGGACGGACATCTGTATGAGCAGGAATACCACCGTGGTGCTCCGCAGTATGATGTCAGAGTCATCGGTGATACAGATGAGACGGGTACCCAAACGACCTTCTATCCGGACGATCAAATCTTTACAGAAACGACTGTATACGATTATGATACGCTCCAAACGCGGATTCGTGAGTTGGCTTTCCTGAACAAAGGCATTGCAATCAGCTTGACTGATGAACGGACGGGCGCCAGCGATACATTCCATTACGAGGGCGGAATCAGTGAATATGTGCAATTCTTGAATCAAAAAAGAGAAGCGTTACATGAACAGCCGATTTATGTCGAAGGCTCGCGTGATATGATTCAAGTCGAAGTTGCTTTGCAATATAACGACAGCTATACCGAGAATATTTATTCTTTTGCTAACAACATCAATACCCATGAGGGCGGAACTCACGAATCAGGCTTCAAGAGTGCATTAACCCGGATTATTAACGATTATGCACGTAAAAATGGCTTGATTAAGGACAACAATGCCAACTTGACCGGTGATGATGTGCGTGAAGGATTGACGGCGATTATCTCCGTCAAAATTCCAGAACCACAGTTTGAGGGTCAGACCAAGACAAAGCTGGGGAACAGTGAGGTGCGAGGGATTGTCGAATCCCTATTCGCAGAGAAACTCCAGGAATTCCTAGAGGAAAATCCGTCTGTTTCCCGCCGTGTGGTTGACAAATCATTACAAGCAGCACGTGCCCGGGAAGCAGCGCGTAAAGCGCGTGAGCTTACACGTCGTAAAAGCGCGCTGGAAATCAGTTCGCTCCCAGGCAAGCTGGCGGATTGCTCCTCTAAGGATGCTTCGATTAGTGAACTGTACATTGTCGAAGGTGACTCAGCAGGGGGATCGGCTAAGCAGGGTCGTGATCGTCACTTTCAAGCTATTTTGCCGATTCGTGGTAAAATCCTGAATGTCGAAAAGGCACGCTTGGACCGTATTTTGTCCAGTGATGAAATCCGGTCGATGGTAACAGCAATGGGTACAGGGATCGGAGACGACTTTGACATCGCCAAAGCCCGTTATCACAAGGTCATTATCATGACAGATGCGGATGTCGATGGTGCCCATATTCGTACGTTGTTGCTGACGTTCTTCTATCGGTACATGCGTAAAATCATTGATGCAGGCTATATTTATATTGCTCAGCCACCACTATTCAAAGTAGAGCGTAACAAAGTTGTACGTTATGCGAACTCCGAGGCGGAACGTGATGAGATCATCAGGGAATTTGGAGAAAACGCGAAGTACAATGTACAGCGCTATAAAGGTTTGGGTGAGATGAATGCGACCCAACTTTGGGAAACTACGATGGACCCTGAGAGTCGTACCATGCTTCAGGTAACTGTCAGTGACGCGATGCTGGCTGATACACTGTTCAATACCTTGATGGGTGATAATGTAGAACCTCGTCGTGACTTTATCCAAGAACATGCGAAGTACGTGAAAAATCTTGATTTTTAATGTGTGATGTTCTTTCCTAGTGGCTGTATTACGTGCTCATTAGGTAGTATTTTGTAGGAGTTCACAAGGGGCGCCCAAAGGGGCGTCCCTTTTCTTGTCATTAACCAGCCCGGGTGCATTTGAACATTTAATCTCATTGTTTTAGGCTTTTTTCTTAGAGCGTATGGCTTTACCCGTGGATGAAGAGTACCGGCCGTAGCCTACTGCATATCTGAATATTTTATGATAGAGGCTTTTGTTTGGAAGGGAAGAGAACACCTTGATTGCTGGTCTCGTGTTAACCTCCAGAATCCACGGATAATTTTGCTGATCCAGTCCTACATCTAATCCTATTTCCCTTAAACGTGGGTATCTTTTTTGCAACTGCCATGCTACCCGTTCGCCCATTTTTGATAATTTTTGCTCCAGTCGTACAGCTTCCTTTTCATCCATGTATGGAGCGACCAGCTCATTGAAAAAGCGCATTGTCCCACCGCTGTGATGATTGGTGACGACTTTGTCAGGAGCAGCTACGCGTCCTACAATAAGCGTTGTTTCCCATTGGTGTCTTAAGTTCATCTGGGTTAAAACCCTCAGATCGAAAGGGCGTGCTTCATGCTGAAGAAGTGGAATTCCACGCTGGATCAGATATGGACGTTTTCGTATGCGGGAAGAAACCACTCTATGCAGATCTTCTAGGCTTTCGAAGGTGAAGGTATCTACTTCATAGCGAAGCACATACCAAGTTCTCTCTTCGATGATTCCTTCTTCTGTCGGCGGAAGCGGTTCTGTCAGCCTCTCTGCCCGCATAACGCCTTTTCCATAAGTACCGTTATCAGGCTTAATATAGACAGTACCATACACGGCCAACATTTCGTTCAAGTGATCAAATGTGTACAACCGTGTTTCCGGTACATAAGCGACCAATGTCGGATTGGGGAGAATGGCATTTGTTTTGGTCCACTTACTGGATACTCGCTGAATAGACAAGTAATCTCATCCCTTTCTTTTCGAAATATGAGTCATGTACTTGGAATCCGCAACACTTTGACAAAACAAGGGAAACTAAAGGACAAGTGCGTAAAACAATGATATAATAGAGAAATACGGCGTTTTTCGGAATTTTGCTAAGTGAACCCTGACCGTATACGTATTGTATGTGGAAAAGGCCCTTAGGGTGGGGGCTAATCCCCAGCTCTGGGGAATTTGTTATAATCAGGGCTTGTGAGTTGTACAAGAGAATAGCGATCTGCTACAGGCAGAGAGAGAATGACGAGGGATTTACGCTGTAAAGAGGACAGATGTGTTTAATTGTGCTCTTTTTGTGAAAGTAATATAATTATACAGATGAGGATTTCAGCCAAAATCCTGCGCAGAGAGCGGAGTGTATAGGCAGTATCTTGTTAGGCTTTTCACATAGAGAGCATTGTATTGAAGGATAAGAAGGAGGACCAGCATGGCGGATCAAAATAACTCGCAAATCATCAATAGGGATATCGGAGTGGAAATGCGCGAATCCTTTATGGATTATGCCATGAGTATTATTGTTAGCCGTGCCTTGCCTGATGTGCGGGACGGACTGAAGCCGGTACACCGTCGTATTTTGTACGCGATGTCCGAGCTGGGCATGTCGCCAGATAAGCCTTACAAAAAATCGGCAAGAATCGTCGGCGAAGTTATCGGTAAATATCACCCTCATGGTGATACTGCTGTATATGATACGATGGTGCGGATGGCGCAGGATTTTTCTTTGCGTTATATGTTGGTGGATGGACACGGTAACTTTGGCTCCGTGGATGGAGATATGGCGGCTGCGATGCGTTACACCGAAGCACGGTTGTCCAAGATTGCCATGGAAATGCTACGTGATTTGAACAAAGAGACCGTTGATTTTATGCCGAACTACGATGGTGAAGAGAGCGAGCCCGTCGTATTACCTGCACGTTATCCTAACTTGCTGGTGAATGGTGTCGGCGGAATTGCAGTCGGAATGGCTACCAATATTCCTCCGCATAACTTGGGAGAGGTTATCGATGGTGTACAAGCATTGATCGAAAACCCCGACATTACGCCGATGGAACTTATGGATTATATTCAAGGGCCCGATTTCCCGACAGCAGGTTATATTTTAGGACGCTCTGGTATCCGTCAGGCGTACCAGACTGGCCGCGGATCTGTGACCATGCGTGCGAAGACCACCATAGAAGAGATTGGCAATAAAGCACGGATTATCGTGCATGAGTTGCCTTACCAAGTGAATAAGGCTCGTCTGGTTGAGAAAATTGCCGAATTAGTACGTGACAAACGTATTGAAGGCATTACGGATCTTCGGGATGAATCGGACCGTACGGGTATGCGTGTCGTTATCGAGTTGCGTAGGGACGTGAACCCGAACGTCGTTCTGAATAATTTGTTTAAACATACGGCTATGCAGTCGAATTTCGGTATTAATATGCTTGCCATTGTAAACAACGAACCGAAGATTTTGAACCTGAAGGATGTCTTGTATCATTATCTCAAACATCAGGTCGAGGTTATTCGTCGCCGGACAGAATTTGATCTGAAAAAAGCCGAAGCCAGAGCACACATTCTGGAAGGCTTGCGCATTGCCCTTGACCATCTGGACGAAGTTATTGCCTTGATTCGTTCTTCCCAAACTGCAGAAGCAGCTCGTGAAGGACTGATTGAGCGTTTCTCGCTCACTCTTGAGCAGTCTCAGGCTATTCTTGATATGCGTCTGCAACGCTTAACCGGTTTGGAACGTGAGAAGATCGAGAACGAATATAACGAGCTAATACAAAAGATTGCGGAATACCGTGAGATTTTGGCGAACGAGCATCTGGTACTCAACATCATTAGCGAAGAGCTGAACGAACTTAAGGAACGTTTCGCTGATGACCGTCGCACTGAAATTACAGTGGGTGAAGAGAGTATTCTGGATGAGGATCTCATTCCGCGTGAAGATGTTATTATTACTGTAACCCATACGGGATATATCAAACGCCTTCCTGTTACTACCTATCGCAGTCAAAAACGCGGTGGTCGTGGTGTAGTGGGTATGGATACCAAAGATGAGGATTTCGTAGAGCATCTGTTCATTACGAATTCACATCATCATTTGTTATTCTTTACCGACAAGGGCAAGGTATATCGGATTAAGGCCTATGAGATTCCTGACCTTAGCCGGACAGCCCGGGGGACACCGATTATTAACCTGATTCAGATTGAACAGGGTGAGTCGATCAATGCGGTAATTCCAATCGAGGAGTTTGTGGAGGATAGCTATCTATTCTTTGCGACCCAGCATGGAATCATAAAGAAGACACCACTTGATGACTATGCAAATATCCGCAAAGGTGGCTTGATTGCCATTAACTTGCGTGAAGATGACGCCCTGATCGAAGTGAAGCTGACGGACGGACAGCAGGAAATGATTATTGGTACAGCACAAGGCATGTCTATCCGTTTCCCTGAAAGTGATGTACGGTCTATGGGCCGTAGCGCTACAGGGGTTAAAGGGATCAACCTTGATGAGAGTGATGCTGTAATTGGTATGGACATCGTAGATACCAGCCTGGATATCCTGATTGTAACGGCCAAAGGTTATGGCAAGCGTACCCCTGTTGTGGATTATCGTATCCAAAGCCGTGGAGGTAAGGGGATCAAGACGATTAATGTTACGGATAAAAATGGTCCGGTTGTCGGTCTCAAGGTTGTAAAAACCGAAGAGGATCTGATGATCATTACAGCTAGTGGCACCTTGATTCGGACTAGCATGGGGGAAATCTCCACGATGGGTCGGAATACACAAGGGGTAAGGCTGATTAATATTCGCGATGATGATTCGGTTGCAACTGTTTGTCGAGCGAACAAGAATGAGGAGCAGGATGAACTGCTTGAAGAATTATTAGAGGGTGAGGAAGCTGGAGAGGGCTCATCTCTATCATCTGTTGAACCATCTCTCGAAACGAATACAGAAGGTGCGGAAGGTAACGACCCAGAATCTTCTGAGGGCGAATAAGAGCCTGAATATGGAAACAACAGTAGTTATTAAATTTCAGATGGAACAGACTCTCTGACTATTTGGTCGGGGAGTCTTTTTCTTTTTCTGGCTAACGAATTCAGACAAGTATGCTTTAAATGGCATAAAATGAATGTACAGGATCATTCCCAAGTAATATAATGACATCATAACTGGCAGCTGGAGCAGCTGTTGTGAGAACAGAGAGGTTGACCATGACAACTGTACCCGTATCCGAATTAAAAGCAGGACTTAGATTGCAAAGCGATGTATTTACAGAAATGGGAAGCTTGCTGCTACCGAAAGGGCGCATTCTGCTACCGCGTGACTTGGAGATTTTACAGGCGTTCCTGATCCAGCAAGTTGAGGTAGGGACGGATGATCTTACAAAATCCAGTAGCGAGTCTACGACTGTTCGATCTGGAACATCTGAATCGCAAGGACCTTCGTTAGATGGACGAGATGAATCTGAACAATTTCAGGATGAGTATGACAAAATGGTGATGCTCGTTAAGAATGCATTTCAATCGGTGCTCGTCTCTAATTTATCTATATATGAACTGCGAGGACAATTGGAGTCCTTACTGGTGCACATTCAGCGCTATAATGTAATGACCTATACTCCGCCCGCCATGATCGAAGTGGACTATATTTTTCACAACGCTGTGCTAACCTCCCTTACTTCCTATTCCATTGCACAATGGATCGGATTACCTCAAAAGGATTGGATGCAAGTGGCTTTTGCTGGATTGCTTCATGACATAGGGAACGCTAAAATGGACCCGGTCATTCTGTATAAGCCCTCCAAACTAACGTGGGAAGAGCAAGAAGAAATACGTCGCCATACATCACTAGGATACCAGTTGCTTAAAAATGTGAAAGCTATTAACGAAGGTGTGCGTTTGGCAGCTCTTCAGCATCATGAGAAAGTGGACGGTACTGGATATCCACTGCGTCTTAAAGGGGAACAAATCCACATCTACGCTAAAATCATTGGAGTGGCTGATGTATTCCATGCTATGACTCTAGAGAAAACATACCGACCTGCCCAATCACCGTATCTGGTTCTAGAGCAAATCAAGTCAGAATCATTTGGAAAGCTGGACCCAAGTGTCGTACAAGTTTTTATTCATAAGTTAACCCAATTCAATAATGGAACCAAGGTGCGCCTCAATGATAACCGTACAGGGGAAATTATTTTCGCTGATCGAGATCATCCGACTCGGCCGTTGATTCAAGTAGATGGGGAAATTATTAACTTAATGCTGCAAAGAGAGCTTTATATCGAGTGTATTGTTACTTAACTAAGTATTTTAAAAAAGAGTTGCATAATGCAAGAAAAGTATGATATATTATTTCTTGTCGCTTCAAGTGTTATCAAGAAGAGCGAAAAACACTTTCGAAAAAAAAGTGTTGACATAATTCTATGGAATATGATACACTATAAAAGTTGCTAAGGGGTTGAAAGAAACGCCGAGGCGGACATTGAATGTTTGATCTTTGAAAACTGAACAACGAGTGAGTAAAACGATTTTGTTCGCAAAATCAAACAAGAGATATTTTTATCTCGTCAGTTTCAAAATGAGCTTATCGCTCTTTCTATAAACCAGCTTCGGTTGGTCTTTAATGGAGAGTTTGATCCTGGCTCAGGACGAACGCTGGCGGCGTGCCTAATACATGCAAGTCGAGCGGGGTTGTTTAGAAGCTTGCTTCTAAACAACCTAGCGGCGGACGGGTGAGTAACACGTAGGCAACCTGCCCACAAGACAGGGATAACTACCGGAAACGGTAGCTAATACCCGATACATCCTTTTCCTGCATGGGAGAAGGAGGAAAGACGGAGCAATC
>NZ_WUDQ01000200.1:0-6066 GCF_009827695.1 Paenibacillus sp. OT2-17
AACCATTTGTATATCATGTATTTTCGCGCAAGCATGGGGATCTGGAACGGGACTATAATTTCTTTAAGCTCCAGGCGGGATATTATTCTCAAGGAAATGGTAATTTTCGCGATGCGAACCAGAACCGGAGAAATGATGTGTGGTTTAACCCCGGCATAGGAGATTTCAATATCCGTTTGTTTATGAGCCTGATTCAGCCAGACGGCTATAATCCGCTTGTTGTAAAGGGGTGTAGCTTTCAAATACGAGAGCTGGAACCGTTGCTAGGACAGGTGGAGGTGGCAGATCATTCGTCTTTGCGTGCTTTTTTCCAATCGTCGTTCACCCCGGGTGAGCTGATTCAACATATCATTCATGACAACATCGCGCTAAAGCAAACGGTTGAGACGTTTGTAACCGAAGCTCTCAAGCATTCCGAACAATGCTATGAGGCTGATTTTGGTGAAGGTTTTTGGATCGACCATTGGACTTATAACATGGATCTCATCGAAAGTTATCTAAGTATTTATCCGGACAAACAAGAGGAACTCTTGCTCGCGACCCGAGAGTACATGTATTACGACAGTCCGGCATGGGTACAGCCACGTCGACACAAATACGTGCAGATGAAGGACGGACGTATCCGTCAGTACGGGGCGGTCGTAGAGAGCAAGGAGAAAGAAGCTCAGCTGCACGCCCGGGATCGCGATGTTCATTGGGTTCGAACCGAACATGGAAGCGGAGAGATTTATAAGTCCAATTTATATGAAAAGCTGCTGTCATTGGCAGCCATCAAGCTGTCCACGCTGGACCCGGAGGGCTTGGGAATTGAGATGGAGGCGGGCAAGCCGGGATGGAATGATTCCATGAACGGACTTCCGGGGCTGTTTGCTTCTGGATTCAGTGAACTGTGTGAATTACAGCGACTCGTAAGATTTTTAATACATGCACAGGTGAAGCTTTTGGGCGATTCTGTGCTACGGTTGCCGCGAGAAGTTGCTAAGTTAATCCAACAGCTGAGGCTCACAATGGAGGAATACTACCACGCTTCTGATGAGGCTGATTACAGGAATGAAAGCAAGGATTACAGCTTCTGGTCACGAATTTCCGATGCTAGAGAAGCGTATCGAGAAACAGTTCGTTTTGGATTTGAAGGGGTAGAAACACCACTAGCGTTTGATGATGTGCTGGTGTTTTTGCGCCAGGCTGAACGTAAGCTCCAACAGGGGATGGATAAGGCTCTGCTTATCGGTGAGGGGATATACCCAACCTTCTTTTATTATGAAGCCAGAGAATTCGAGGTACAGGAGGATGACTGCGAAGACAAGCTCGTAAACATACATTCCTTCGAACGTAAGGATACACCATATTTTCTGGAGGGACCGACCCGGGCTATGAAAGTGGTTGGTGACATTGTAAATGGGCAGAAGCTGTATCGGCAAATCAGGCAGAGTGGACTTTACGACGGGAAGCTGGGCATGTATAAGGTGAATGAAAGTCTGGCGGGGCAGCCATTCGAACTCGGTCGTTCCAGAGCTTTTACGCCGGGTTGGCTAGAAAATGAATCTATATTTATGCATATGGAATATAAATATTTACTTGAGTGTTTAAGGGCGGGTCTATACACTGAATTTTTTTCAGACATTAAAAAAGCGTTACCGCCTTTTATGGACCCAGAGGTCTACGGAAGAAGCACGCTGGAGAACAGCTCCTTTATTGCTAGTATTGCTAATCCTGATGCAAGTTTGCATGGAACGGGATATATTGCGAGGCTGAGCGGATCTACGGCAGAATTTATTCATATGTGGATATGGATGATGACCGGCGGGCAACCGTTTGGCTATGATCATAGGGGCCTATCCTTGAGACTGGAGCCCAAGCTGCCAGGCTGGCTGTTCACAGCTACAGGTGAGCTATCTTTCTGTTTTCTCGGAAGCTGCCAGGTGACTTATTTTAATACGGATCGCAAGGATACTTATGCACCGGAATGCATAGTGACCCAGTATGTACTGCATTACGCCAGTGGCGAAAAGAAGACGATAAGCCAGGCTGTATTAGATCAAAAAGAGGCGCAAGATGTGAGAGAGCGGTTGATTTCCCGTATCGAGGTATATTTGGGGAAATAGCTCCATTAATTAAAGCCGTCATGCTGCAATAACAGAGCATGACGGCTTTTTAAGACTTCATAAATCCTTGTGTTAGGGCAGGGGGACCTATGCTGAAATATCTTTCAAATCCAATATCACAGGGCAGTGGTCACTGCCTGTAATATGACAATCAATGCTCGCATCCATCAATAGCGGACGAAGTCTCTCCGAGACGAGGAAGTAATCAATCCGCCAGCCGATATTCCTTTCTCTCACCTTTGGCATGTAGGACCACCAGGAATAAACATCCGTCCGGTCAGGATAAAAGTATCTAAAGGTATCTATAAATCCGGCGTCTAGTAGCTGTGACATTCTGTCCCGTTCCTCAGGCGTAAATCCGGCATTTCCGTAGTTGGCTTTGGCATTTTTGAGGTCGATCTCCTGATGAGCTACGTTCAAGTCCCCACAAACGATGACAGGCTTCAAAGCATCCAGTTGTTGCAGGTAGCTGCGAAAACGGTCTTCCCATTCCAGTCTGTAGGGTAGTCGGGATAAGTCCCGTTTGGTATTCGGTGTGTACACATTGACGAGATAAAATTTTTCGAATTCCAAAGTAATGGTTCGGCCCTCCGGTTCTTCATTTTCTTCAAGGCCATAGTGCACAGAAAGCGGCTTGATTTTGGTGAAAATAGCCGTGCCGGAATATCCTTTTTTCTCAGCATAATTCCAGTATTGTGTGTATTCCTCCATGTTCTCCATGAGGATCTGCCCTTCTTGAAGCTTGGTTTCCTGTACGCAAAAAATATCGGCATTTGTTTCTTCTAGATAAGTATAAAACCCTTTGGTCACACAGGCTCTTAAGCCGTTTACATTCCAAGATATTAATTTCATTTGTTAATCTCCTTGCTAATTCACGCGGTCAAGCGATGTGATTTGTATATCCTTTGTTGACATAAGCTTATAAATGTCTTCTATCTGGACTTCATAGGTCTTTTCATCAAAATGGTCCTGACCAAACATATAATCGTTTATTTCTATTGCCTTAAGGTTTTGTTTGGTATTCATAGTCGAAGGGAAGTATTCGATATCTAATGAGGCTTTATTTCCGGCCAACACTGTCTTGAGAACTTTCGCGGTTTGTAATACTCGTTCTTTTTCCAATGGCAATCCTGAGTCAGTTAGATCCTCGAATACAATTATACGAATATACTGATCGCCGACCGCTTTGGGATTCAGTTTAAAATCGTCGTATTCTTTGATCATTTTATCCGTAGTCCCTTCTTGCACCCCAGAATGAACAGCGGCTGAATCATCGTAAAGCTTCTGTATAACGGGTTTGAGCTTCATGTCCAGTTGACTCTCCCAAAGGGCGTTAAGATAATTTTCTCTAAATGGGACATCCTCATAAGGACGCTTAGTCATGTTAAAGAGGACGGAAGGATGACGATTAGAGATCACCTCCATGGTATATTCAGTAGAGGGAATACTATGATAGCTAATATTTTGAATTTGAAAGTCCTCTCCATATTTCTGCTCCAGATATTGCTCTGATTCTGCGGCTACGTTGCGTTTATTTTCACCTGTTTGTGTAAAAGGCTCGATAATATCTACGTATTTCATTGTGACTGCAAGAAGTAGAAGTGTAGCTCCCAAAGCGAGACTGAGTAAAGTGCGCCATTTGGAAGGCAAGGATGCAACCGTCGGCGCTCTCTCCGCATGGTGTGGAATTTGAAAAGACCGTACTGTAAAAACAATGCCTAAAATGTGAAAAAGAATGGCCAACGGTCCCGAGATAATAAGCAGGTATCCGAGAGAGAACATTGTAAAATAGATCAGAATTCCCTGTGTGATGATAAGAGCCGCTCCTCCAATCATATAGGAAGGAATGGCGAGATAAAACATACCCAATCCAGTACCTAATATGGAAAGCAAAGTGGCAAGAAAACGATGAATTTCCCGCGACTTTTGCAGTTTATTCGTAGTCAAGGGAGTCAGTCTACCTCCTTCACTTAAAAATGGTGCAACATGATAGATGATAGCAATTTCTGCGTTTTTTTGAAAGAGTAGAGACTTGAAACCAGCGCCTAAAGTAGCGTTGGGCAGACTACTCTTTCTACATTATTTATAATGAAAAAAAGCTCCCTTGCGGAAGCTTTTTTTGGTGTAATATATCAGGAGAGAACTCTCCTATGGTCGACTGAGAAGTATAGGCTAACGATGCCGATGGCCCGACGTTCCCCCGTGGTTTATCTCATGAGAACAAAAAAAGCCTCCATTATGGAAGCTTCTTGTTATGACGTCCCAGGAGGGATTCGAACCCCCGACCGACGGCTTAGAAGGCCGTTGCTCTATCCAGCTGAGCTACTGGGACATAAAATTCAAGCAAATATTAATATATCATATGGATAAAAGAAATTCAAGTCTTATTTTGCATATATCGCTTATTTAAGCTTTATACAGCATAAATTCTGAGTAGACGTAGTTTTTTTTGCCTTATAAAAGGGTATGTTAGAATACAGGTGAATATGTGTAAGACGAGTGGTTGGACTTCGGCTACTGTTTCTCATATAATCTACAAATACTTGAGCTTGCGAAGGAGAGGGGGTGCCTTGAATAAAGGACTCCAAGGTGACGACAAAAGAAAATAATATTGTATTGTTTCCGAAGACACTGGACTATTATCAAATTCAACTTACTGTGATGCTTGAAAACGAACGTTACGGAGAGGCGATGGCGATGCTGCGTTTTTTAATGCAGTGTCAGGGACAGGAGCAGAAGCAATACGATGAATGGAACGCTCTATTACAATGGCTGGAAGCTGCATTTCCACAGTACGCTGACAGCGGAGCGGTAACGGACGCTGTGGAAGAAGAAGTCAGTGAAGTAGAGTTAGCTCGCCGTCATGCACGCTTTAAGCAGGAGCAGGATGCAGGCTACGGCAACAAGCTGTTGCGGATGGCTATGGATGAACCCTTATCCGAACAGACGATTTTAGCATTGGAGCAGTTGTCCTATCTGGAACTCCCAGAAATCGATGATGCCTTGCTTCGCTGGATTACGGAACGGGAAATCCATCCTTTACTTCAATTCCGTGTTCTACAGACCATGCGAAGACGCGGAACGGAAGGGACGATAGAAATCAAACGGGGTGATGAACAAGCGGAAATCGACATTGAAACGGTTCCGTTACAGCCAGGTGATTTTCCAGAGTCGATTATGCGTATTTTGGAACGGGTGGCCGATCAGACTGAGGTGCACGAGCCTACACTATTCTATTTTGCACAGGAGCTGTGGTCACAGTTTGTGATGGCAGTATACGGTACGAAAGATTATAGATCAATGTTGGTGGAAGAGGACGGAATGCCAGATATTTGGGCTGCAGCACTCCATCAGACAGTTTCGGAAAGTTTAAACGGAAATAATAATGAGGAAGAAACCCGTGCTATATATGGCATTACAGATGCGTTGCGCTTCCGTTTTGAGCAGGCGTATCGGTCGATGCGACTATTTGTAGCGGCGGGAATGAACACTCCTTAATGACCGGAAACGTTTACCTGTGAAGCATTCAAAGGGCTGCTCTTGAAAAAGACAGTAATGTTAGATATACTATAGTGGTTATTTTGTGTGCGTTGATTGTAATGAAAACTAAGTGAAGATTTTGTTGGAGGGGAAAGCATAAAATGAAAGCAACTTGGGAGAAAATAGAGAAGAACCTTGGGGTTCTTGAAGTTGAGGTTGACGCGGATCGTGTAGCCGCTGCACTCGACAAAGCTTTTAATAAAGTGGCAAAACAAGTAAGTGTACCAGGATTCCGTAAAGGTAAAGTACCACGTCCTATTTTTGAAAAACGCTATGGTATTGAAAGTCTGTACCAGGATGCAATTGACATCCTGTTGCCAGAAGCTTACAGCCAAGCTGTAGAGCAAACGGACATCTTCCCGGTTGACAGCCCTGACGTTGAAATTGATCAATTTGCTAAAGGCGAATCTTTCAAGTTCAA